>CAYYXE010000001.1:0-105922 GCA_964475655.1 uncultured Candidatus Saccharibacteria bacterium
ACCCCGATCTGCCCAAGATGAAGCTCCATAGTGCGTTTGATATAGAAGCGATGAAAAAAGAACTGCCAGAGCTTCCATGGGCAAAGCGCGAGCGCTACAGCAAATTGGGCATAAAAGCAGCTGATGCTGAAGTGTTTGTTACTGATGCCAAACTTGCTACATATATAGAAGAAGTAATCAAAGACAAAGACAGTGCGTTTGCGCAAACTGCCGCCAACTACATCATGTCTGACTTGCTCGGCATTATGAAAAAGGATGAGCATGCCAAGCTTCCAGACGTTTCAGCGTTTACCGAGCTTATAGCTATGGTGACGGCAGGCGAGCTTACCTCTCGTGGTGCCAAAGATATACTTGCAATCATTGCACTTGAAGACAAATCTCCAAAAGCTATTGCACAAGAAAAAGGATTGCTCCAACAAAATGATCCTGAAGCACTCAAAGGTGCAGTGCAGGCAGTAATAGATGCAAACCCCAAGATCGTCGCCGACTACAAAGCAGGGAAGGAGGCTGCAATCCAGGGACTTGTGGGGCAAGTCATGAAGGAAACGAAGGGTGCGGCAAATCCAGCCCTAACCTTGCAAATGTTAAAGGAGATGGTATAAAGATGGAAGTAATTTGTACATTCCGAAGTAATGACTCGGAATTTTGCTTCAACCTCCTCGGTATCCCCGGGGAGGTTATTTTGTTATACTTTCAACATTATGGATACAACAATCAAAGTAGCGATTAACGGATTTGGACGCATTGGACGGGCATTCTTGAAGGTGGCATGGGCGAGACCAGAGATCGAGATTGTGGCAGTCAATGACCTCGGCAGTATCGAAAGCTTGGCCTATCTCTTGCGACATGACACGGTATATCGCGACTGGGGACACAAGGTAGAAGTATCGGGAACTGATCTTGTGATTGATGGCAAGACGGTGAAGTTTATATCAGAAAAAGATACCACCAAACTTCCATGGAAGGATCTCAATATCGATGTGGTGGTGGAGTCGACCGGCCTCTTTACGGCATTTGATAAGGCGAAATTTCACCTCGATGATGGCGCAAAACGCGTCGTGATCTCAGCTCCTGCAAAGGGGTCCGATGGTACAGTGCCAGGCGAGACGATACTTCTCGGAGTAAATGAAGAAAAGTTTGGGACATGCGACATTACCTCCAACGCATCCTGTACGACCAATGCCTCAAGCCCACTCATTGCCATCCTCGATGAAGCGCTCGGCATCGAAAAGGCGATCCTCAACACCGTCCACGGCTACACTGCATCCCAATCTCTCGTCGACGGGCCATCCAAGAAAGACCTGCGCGAAGGACGCGCTGCCGCGCAAAACATTGTGCCATCATCGACTGGTGCTGCCATCGCCGTGACCAAGGCATTCCCCAAGCTCGAAGGACTCTTTGATGGCATCTCGATTCGCGTGCCAGTGCCAGCAGGGTCTATCGTCGATGTGACGTTTATCGCAAAGCGCGATACCACTGCAGAAGAGGTAAATGAAATACTTAAGAAAGCTGCAACCGATCCGCGCTGGAGCAACATCTTTGCAGTCACTGACGAGCCGCTTGTCTCAAGTGATATCCTTGGCAACCGGCATGCATCCATCGCAGACCTCGAAATGACCCGTGTCGTCGGGGGCAACCTTGTGAAAGTCATGGGCTGGTACGACAATGAAATGGGGTATACCTACACGCTTGTTGATCATGTGATTAAGACAGGGAAGACGATTAAATAATATGATCATTCACCTCGCCACCGACCATGCCGGTCTTGCACATAAGGAAGCAGTCAAAGCATACCTGGTAGGGCAGGGTATAGAAGTCGTAGATCACGGCGCGACTGAGCTTGTCCCTGAAGACGATTATCCAGACTATATGTTGCCATGCGCACAAGCAGTTGCGGCAGACCCAGACAACTCTATGGGTGTGATATTTGGCGGCACTGGGCAAGGGGAGGCAATGTGTGCAAATCGCGTATCCGGTATCCGAGCAGCAGTGTTTTATGGCGGTACGACTGACATCCTCACGCTCAGTCGTGGGCACAATGCATCCAACATCCTCTCACTCGGTGCGCGATTTCTCACTCCTGATGAAGCAGTCCAAGCAGTGACGCTTTGGCTTGGTACACCTTTCTCAAATGATGAACGGCATTTGCGTAGATTGAGTAAGTTTTAATTTATGAAAATTTTCAGCAACACTGTAGGTGTTATTCAAATTATTAGTGCCGGTATCATTATCTATCTCTATAGAGGTGATACTACAACTGCTATTCCTGTAATTTGCGGAGCATTCGCTTTTTTTAATGTACTGAATCTTTTTTCAAAGAATAGACTACTTTCAATAGTGTTAATGGCATTTAATATTATTTTGCTTGTAGGTAGTGTTGCTTTATTGTATAGAGCAACACTACTTTATTAATATGAAAATCATCCCTGCAATCCTCCCCATGCGCTATTACGACATCAGAGATGGTGTCGAGAAGGTATACGGCGCTGTCGATACAGTACAAGTAGACTTTGTCGACGGACACTTCGCGAGTAATCGTACGTGGTGGTTTAATGGGAAAAACGAAGATACGCTTGCCGCATTTCTCTCTCAAGAAGAAGGACTTCCGCATTGGCAGGAGATGAATTATGAATTTGATCTCATGCTCAAGGACCCACTCTCACAGATCGATACATTTATTGCACTCGGTCCGTCCAAGATAATCTTTCATGTAGAAAGTCTCGATCAAGAAAAGACGCTGCAGTACTTTGAATCACTTCCAGAAATAGTGCGCTCGACTATTACATTTGGTATGGCGATCGGTATTGAGACTGATCCGAGTCTTGTCGCGCCGTACACAGACTACATCGATACGATCCAGTGCATGGGGATACAAAATGTCGGATTTCAACAGCAAGCGTTTGATCCGCGTGCGATCGAACAAGTCCGCAAAGCCAAGGCACTTTTCCCAGACAAACACATTTCAGTCGATGGAGCAGTATCGCTTGCCAATGCTGTACAGCTTGCAGAAGCAGGTGCGGATACACTCGTAGTGGGCTCCGCAGTATTTCTTTCGGATGACATACACGGTACAATATATAGACTTCAAGACGTATGGCAGCCGGAGAATTCACAATCCGCGAACTAGAGCTCAAAGCAAACGACATTAGGCAGTCGATTATTTCTATGCTTTTGGAAGCGGGAAGCGGACACACTGCGGGGCCGCTCGGTATGGCAGACGTCTTTACGTCGCTGTACTTTGAGATCATGCGTCACAAGCCTGAGGATCCTGCGTGGGCAGACCGCGACCGACTTGTGCTCTCCAATGGTCACATCAATCCAGTGCTCTATGCCACCATGGCGCACGCCGGGTACTTTCCACTCGAAGAGCTACAGACATTACGCAAATTTGGCAGTCGTTTGCAGGGGCATCCGCACCGAGACTTTTTGCCCTATCTCGAAAATTCTTCAGGACCGTTGGGAAGCGGGCTCTCGCAAGCAGTCGGTATGGCGATCGCAGATCGGATGGACTACGGGATCACGTCGAGCAAATACTTCTACTGCCTCCTCGGAGACGGCGAGCTCAACGAGGGCAACAATTGGGAGGCCATCATGCTTGCCGGCAAAGAAAAGCTCCGCAACCTCATCGCCATCGTCGACCGCAACAACATCCAGATCGATGGCTACACCGAAGATATCATGCCGCTTGATGATCTCGGGAAGAAATGGGAAGCGTTCAACTGGCACGTTCAAGAGATCGATGGCAACAACATTGCAGAAATAATAAATGCGGTAAATAAAGCAAAGGCAGTATTTGAAAAGCCATCAGTCATCATCGCGCGCACCATCCCAGGCAAAGGTGTCAGAGAATTTGAACGCAAATTTGAATGGCACGGCAAGGCACCCAATAAAGATGAAGCAGATCAGGCGCTCAAAGAATTGCGAACATTGTCAGGAAAGATTAAAAGTGAGCATCAATAAATATGGAATCACACATAACACACCCCAAATTAAAACCAGGCCAACTATGGCGCCACTACAAAGGAAAGCATTATCGAATTATTGTTTTAGGGAAGCATTCTGAGACAGACGAATTACTAGTTGCCTATAAACGCGAAGAAGACGGCCATGTATTTTTCCGCCCAATAGAACTATTTTTTGATGAAGTCGAATGGGAAGGCAAGAGAGTTCCTCACTTTACGCTCATATCGGAGTAGGAGTATACTAGTGGTATGAAAAAGGTGATCAAAAAGAAAAAGGTAAACGCTTCATCAGATTTTGGCAAGTTCGAGGCTATTATAGAGCGGCTCGCAATAATGACATCAAATGGTTTTGAGCGATTGGAACACAAAGTTGAATTAGAAGTCAAACATCTTGACGGGAGAATTAAAAAACTCGAAGAAAGTGTAGTAGGCGCCCGCAAAGATATTCTGGATCTCCACGACAAATTTATTCATCGTCGAGAATTTGACCAGCTCTCGCTTCGTGTCAGCAAATTAGAAGAAAAGGCGAGACGATAATCGTGCTCAATCCCGACCTCAAACTCAATATCAAAATCTTTAACGACGATGTCGAACAAGTACCGATCCGTAAAGGATTTGGTGAAGGGTTGGCACAAGCAGGAGAAACAAATAAAGATATTGTTGCACTCTCGGCAGATCTCACTGAAAGCACGATGATGCATTTCTTTAAGGAAAAGTTCCCAGAGCGGTTTGTAGAGATAGGAGTTGCAGAGCAAAATCTTGCAACGGTAGCAAGCGGTATGGCGGCAATGGGCAAGTACCCATTCTTCAGTTCTTATGCGATGTTTAGTCCGGGGCGCAACTGGGAGCAAATTCGTACCACACTTGCATACAATGACCGAGCTGCGGTGATCGTCGGAAGCCACGCTGGAGTATCGGTGGGACCAGACGGTGGCACACACCAAGCGATCGAAGACATCGCACTCATGCGTGTGATCCCTCGGATGACAGTACTCTCTCCTTGTGATGCGATCCAAGCCAAGCAAGCAACGCTTGCACTTGGCAAGGATCCCAAGCTTGCATATCTACGACTTGCCCGCGAAAAGACGCCCATCATTACGACAGAAGACACGCCGTTTGAGCTAGGCAAAGGTCAGGTGCTGTATCGACCAGACGGTGTCGCCCATGTGACTATCGTTGCCACAGGCGCTCTTGTCGCGCATGCACTTCGTGCCGCAAAGGAGCTCGAAGAAAAGCGACACATCAAGACGCTTGTGGTAAACATTCATACGATCAAACCTCTCGACACTGAACTTCTCATACAGTGCGCCAAAGAAACCAAGGCGGTGGTGACTGTCGAAGAGCACCAGATCGCAGGTGGACTGGGGAGTGTTGTAGCCGAAGCACTTGTACAGGTCTTGCCTGTACCTATCGAGTTTGTGGGAGTAAGGGATGAATTTGGGCAATCAGGCACACCTGCGCAGCTTATAGAGCACTATGGTATGGGGAGAGATGCGATCATCGCAGCGGTGATGAAAGTGATTGAGCGGAAGGGTTAGTTGAGTCTCTTGTGAGAAGATGGTTTGTCGACTTGGGCACTTTCTACGCCTATAATTTGTTCGGTTTTGTCGACGAGAATTTGGAGTTTCTTTTCTATTTCATCTATATCGGCTTGAATCAATATTTCATTTTGCACTTTCAGGTCATGAATTTTATTTTCAAGTTTAGTAATCTCTTGATGCTTTTGTGCGATTTCTCGAGAAACGTCTCGTTTGTTTTGTTCACGGATCAAAGAATCAATTTCATTATCTAGTCTATGTAATTTTTCTTTTGCTGCTAGAAAATTACTAATGTCGTCAATTTCTTTGGTGTACACCTCTTCTTTTTTGTAGAGGAAATTTTTCATGGTGGTTGATGCATCTTCGGCTACTCTATTCTGACTATTTACCGCTTCTTTGAACTCTTTGCTGTTGAAATTAAATTTTTCGGATGACATACAGTATAGAAATTATCTATTAAAACAACGGCTGTGGAGCATAGCTCGCAGGGGCCTTACTGATATATTCTTCAATTTTTTCTGGGTGAAGCAAGCCTTCTTGTGCGCCCACATACTGCACGACTGACATAGAGTTTACGGGGCCCCACATGAGGGCTTCGGGGATCGACTTGCCCATGAGGAGTGCTGCAGAGACGGTAGAGGCAAACGCATCGCCGGCACCGGTGCGTTCAAACGGATCGTGTGGATAGACTGGCATAAACCACGCTTGTACACCATCGGATGCATATGCGCCATTGATGCCGTCAGTGATAAAGACGAGCTTTGGGCCGAGCTTGTGAAGCGCCTTGATGAGCATGGGAAGCTCCTTTTCTTCAGTATTGAGGATCTTCTTTGCTTCCTCCAGATTACAGAAAAACGCATATGTGTTGGCATAGAGGTCTTTGAGTACTTCAATTCCGAGTTTGATTTGAAACGTGCCAGGCTGAAAGACCAGCTTCATATCAAGATGTGCCTTTACATACTCAGCGATTTCTTGGTGGTACTTCTCGGTGTGGTCGCCAAGCGAGGAGAGGTAGAGCATCTTGGGAGCAACAGGGATGCTCGGCATCATGACGGGGTATGACTGATGCTTGACGAGGATGGTGCGCTCGACCCCGTACCAGAGCACGTAGTGGTAGTTGGTCGGGATGTTTTCGTGAGAGTAGACGTAGTGTGTATCAACGCCATTCTTTTTGAGCTCTTCGATCGCCTCCGTACCATGGAGGTCCTTGCCGACATGGGCAAGCAGCGATGACTTTAGCCCGAGGCGTGCTGCGGCTACTGCTGCATTTGCACTGTTTCCCACAGCCCGGATTTCTTGGACTGATTCGTAGGGTACTTTGTCGCCAAAGCGAACACAGAGCTTGCAGTTGGTCTGATCGAGATCGCAGTGCGCTTCGGCATCTTTGAGCTTGATAAATGCGTCAGTCACAATGTCCCCGATGGCGAGGAAGTCAATTTGGTTTTCCATGAAAGAAGTATATAAAATAAGCCTCTAAATATACATTGACATTTAATATAATGTATGCTATTATATAGATATAAAATTCTTTCCAAACACTTAAATAAACGATAATGAAAAATGTAGTCTTTATTTTGTTTTTTGCAGTAGCATTTTCTTCTTGCAACACATCTTTTTCTGGCGACACTACTTGTTTAGTACAAATGTATGACCCATTCCAAATAGCTGGAATAAACAGCGAAGGTAAGGTTGTTCAAAAATTAACGCAGGTAAAAATCAGAAAGGCTGACACAGAGAAACTTCACGAAGGCCAGGATGTATGGTTGTATCAATATTACAACAGTAATATGGGTGAAGCATCAGAATGGAGGGTGGTAAAATATAACCGATACGGTATTGACACTACTATCATCGAAGAAGTTATGCCGAACTATGGCGCCAAGACCAGTACCTATAAAAAAGCAAGGTTGGTAAAACTGTAAAAATTACAAAAAATCATTCATAAACCGGTTTAAAAGCCGGTTTATTTTTATGCTACACTTCCACTATGAACACCCTTCGGGAGTACATCGCTGATGCGAAGGAAAGGAAGGTGGCGATCGGCCACTTCAACTTTTCCAACCTCGAAGGTCTTTATGCCATTGCGCGTGCAGCTCGTACGCTCAAGGTGCCAGTGATTGTCGGACTTTCCGAAGGCGAACAGGAAGCGATTGGTACCAAGCAAGCAGTTGCATTGGTGCATACTATTCGTGAAGCATGGGGCATCCCCATATTTCTCAATGCCGACCATCATTATAGTTTTGCAACTGTCAAAGATGCGATCGATGCAGGATTTGATGCGGTGATCTACGATGGCGCGGCGCATCCATTTCAAGAAAATGTCGAAGCAGCAAAGCAGTGTGTCGACTATGCACGGCAAGTCACACGCGATACTGGACGAGATGTCATGGTCGAAGTTGAGCTCGGCTATATCGGAGAAGGGTCCAAACTTCGCGATGAGATCCCTGAAGGGCTTGCGGTGATTACCAAAGCATCTGATGCACAGGATTTTATCACTGCTACTGGGGCAGACATGCTCGCACCTGCAGTTGGCAACTTTCATGGCATGCTCAAATCCGGTCCCAAGCCTCGACTCAATATCGACTGCATCCGAGAGATTGCATCTACGCTCGATGTGCCTCTGGTGCTCCATGGCGGAAGCGGAGAAGACGTCGACTTTGTCGCAGCTATAGATGCGGGGATTGCAATCATTCACGTGAACACCGAGCTACGTCGTGCATATACAAGTGCACTCAAGAATTATTTGCAAAACAATCCCGATGAGATTACACCGTACAAATACGGCACCAATGCTTCTCTTGCGATGGAGGCAGTGGTAACTGAGAAGCTCAAAATTTTTAATAAGATTCCTTAGATGTATACCGAAGAATTACAAAAAATAATAAAAGGAGACATTGCGACCGATACTGCAACGCTCGACAAAGCATCGCGCGACGCATCACTCTTTGAGATGCGGCCACAAATGGTCGTGTACCCCAAGGATAGCGCCGACGTGCAAGCACTGGTGAAATGGGTTGCCGAAAAAAAGAAAGAAGATCCAACGCTCTCTATCACTGCACGCGCAGCAGGCACTTGTATGTCTGGCGGATCGATCAATGAGTCGATCATTATGGATACGACGCGCTACATGATGGGCGTGCTTGAAGTGAATAAGGAAGAAAAGTGGGCACGGGTGCTCCCGGGGACGTACTATCGAGACTTTGATGTCGAGACCAAGAAGTCCGGCCTCATCATGCCTGCATATACTGCATCGCGCGATCTGTGTGCAGTGGGTGGCATGGTCGGCAACAACGCCGGTGGCGAGAAATCCATTCACTATGGCAAGACCGAAAACTATATACGCGAACTCAAGGTAGTATTTCGCGATGGATACGAGTACGTCGTGAAGCCCATGACGCGCAAGGAGCTTATGCAAAAGATCGGCACGGTAGGCTTTGAAGCGGAAATGTACAAAGAGCTCTACAAGCTCATCACTGACAACTGGAAGACTATCAGCAGTGCCAAGCCCAACGTTAGCAAAAACAGCGCCGGATACTACCTCTGGAATGTATGGAATCCGGACACCGAAGTCTTTGATCTCTGCAGACTTATCGTGGGAAGTCAAGGGACGCTCGGCATTGTGACAGAAATTACATTCAACCTCGTACCCGTGAAGCTATACTCCACGCTCTGCGTCGTCTTTCTCAAAGATCTCAAAGACATCGGTCGTATCGTCAACGTCGCGCTTGCACGAAGCCCCGAAAGCATCGAAAGCTATGACGACAACACACTCAAGGTCGCGGTGAAGTTTTTTGGAGATTTTCTCCGCAAAAAGAAATTGTGGGGCATGATCAAGTTTATGTTCTCATTTATTCCAGAATTCTTGCTCACGCTTCGTGGAGGCATCCCCAAGATGATACTCCTTATAGAATTTGCAGGAGATGATCGCGCTATCATTCAGCAGGATGCAACGGCACTCGCCCAAGCCCTCAAAGATCAGTTCAACGTCCTCACGCATGTGACCCATAGCGAGGCCGAAGAAGGGAAGTACTGGGACGTCCGCCATGAATCATTCAATCTGCTTCGCAAGCATGTGAAGGGCAAGCACACTGCGCCATTTATCGATGACTTTGTCGTACGCCCCGAATACTTGCCCGAGTTTATGCCCAAGCTCGAAAAGATTTTGGAAAAATATAATCTTACCTACACGATCGCAGGCCACCCCGGCGACGGCAACTTCCATATCATTCCGCTCATGAATCTCAAAGATCTCAAGACGCGTGAAGTGATCCTGTCTCTCTCCGAAGAAGTGTATGATCTCGTGCTCGAGTTCAAAGGCTCCATCACTGCCGAGCACAACGATGGCATCATCCGCTCTCCATATCTCGAGAAGCAGTACGGCTCCATCATCACCGGACTCTTTGAGGCAACCAAAAACATCTTTGATCCAATGGTTATCTTCAATCCGCACAAAAAGGTGGGCGTGACCAAAGACGATATTGCGAAGTATCTCTCAAAAGGAGATTACGGAGAAGCTACCAAGAAATAAAGACCAGGACTTTTTAATGAGTACTGGTCTTGCTGCGTTTCTTTTTTACTCTTTCATATTGATAATCTACAAGACTTCTGAAAAAATCGTTCAATAAATCAAAAATAATCCAAAATATTGATCCAACCAAAACAGAAGAAGAGATGAATACCCCTAAGGTATTTGCGTGTGTGCTTTTATCAGAAAAATAGTTTAGACAAACTAATGAGCAAAATATGATGCCAATGCTAAATACTAATTTAAGGCTTGTAAAAAACAATCTACTACCAAGAGTAAATGAAGGATCTTGTTTCATAATTTTTTCTTTACTATAAAATAATAAACCAATTAAGTCAATCCTATTGTCGATTTTACAAACCTATCATTTTTGTGTATAGTAGTGCCCTATGATTACATTAGCTGCTACCAAGAGAACGAATGAAAGTCCGGCTGCACTCCGGGCAGAGGACAAGATCCCTGCGGTCTTTTATGGCAACAAGAAGGAAACGACTTCTATTGCGATCAGTGCGCGCGAATTTGCCAAAGTATGGAAGGAGGCAGGTGAGACTACGACCGTGACGCTCGATGTAGGAGGGGAGAAGGTAACGACGCTTATCCACGATATGCAGCTCGACCCGATCATGAATGTCCCTACTCACGTAGACTTCCTCGTCATCGACATGAAGAAGGAAATCGAAGTGGCAGTGCCAATCGAATTTGTCGGTCTTGCAGAAGCCGAAAAGGGCGGACTTGGTACGCTCGTGAAAGTACTTCACGAAGTGCAAGTACGCGCGCTTCCAAATGACTTACCACACGGCTTTGAGGTGGATGTGACGCCGCTTGCAAGTCTCGACATGCAGATCCACGTCAAGGATATCGCTCTTCCAAAGGGTGTGACCATGGTGACTGATGGCGAAGAAGTCGTAGCACTTGTCGCTGCATACAAAGAAGAAAAAGAAGAAGCGCCTGCTGCGATCGACTTTGATGCGATCCAGGTAGAAGAAAAGGGTAAGAAGGAAGAAGAAGGCGAAGCTGCTGCAGAATAAACAACATTTTTCCACACAGCACAATAGAAAACGATGTAAGACTCTTGGTATACTGAGAGTCTTATTTCATATATGCTCAAAACGTTTGGTATCGCAGCGATCATCGTACTTGGTATAGGGGTGTCGGCACACTTCTGGTACGCAGAGGCTGCAGATACACAGCCGGCAGTGTGCGTAAACCCAACCTCAGACGACATCGCACAGGCATGTAAAGACTATGCGGTAGAAACGGCCCGTCTCAAAGAGCTTCAAAATCAACTGAGTCAACAAAAGGCAAAGAGTGGGACACTGCAGTCTACGGTCAATGGCATTATCTCTCAGATCAACTCCACCCAGACCAAGATCCGCGACAAGATCAACACGATCGGCACACTCTCCAAGCAAATCGGTGAGAAGTCAAAGGCGATCAACGACCTTTCGGCTGAGCTTGATCGTGAACACGACTCGATGGCACAGCTCGTCAAGCGCACCAACGAGCTCGATCAAAAGGGTGCTGCATATGTACTTCTTTCTACAGATTCTGTTACTGATTTTTATCAGGATCTCGACGACTTCATGTCGATCAAGCAGTCGCTCTATGCATCGCTCGACAAGATCAAGCAGATCAAATCATTGACTGAGGACCAAAAGGAAGACCTCCAAAACAAGCAGGCCCAGACCCTCGATGCCAAGAACGCACTTGAGAGTGAAAAGAAGAAATTGAGCGTGTCTCAGGCTGAGGCAAAGAAGCTTCTCGATACCTCCAAGACCGAAGAGCAGCGCGTCGCCTCGACAGTGGCTGAGCAGCAAAAGAAAGTCTCAGCGATCGAAAGCAAGCTCTTTAGCTTTGCGGGAGGTGCGACCAAGGCGATCCCGTTTAAGGATGCATATGCCTATGCACAGGAAGCCTCAGGTGCCACCGGTGTGCGCCCTGCATTGATACTTGCGATTCTCACCCAGGAGTCAAACCTCGGATCAAACGTCGGTACGTGCAACCGCGCCGGCGACCCACCCTCCAAGAGCTACACCGCCGTGATGCATCCGACGCGCGACATCCCCGTCTTTTTGCGCATTACCAAGGCACTCGGACTCAATCCCGATACGACTCCCGTATCGTGTCGTGTAGGCAATGTCGGCTACGGAGGCGCGATGGGACCTGCGCAGTTTATCCCGTCGACCTGGGTCATGTATGAAGGAAAGGTCGCCGCAGCGCTCGGCAAAAGCACTGCCAACCCTTGGGTAGCGCGTGATGCGATCATGGCCTCTGCAATGCTCATGAAGGCAAATGGTGCAACAGGGAGCGAAGCTGCAGAGCGCAACGCTGCCTGCCGCTACTACTCAGGACGTTCTTGCGATGGCAAAAAGCCTGCCAACAGCTTCTACGGCAACTCGGTGATGGCTCTTGCCCGCACCATCCAAGCCGATATCGACTATCTCGTGCAGTACGGGGTGTCGAGACGATAGAAGCATCTGTCGCCTCGAGCCGCAATGATTTTTTTGGTCCTCGGGTCGGCCCGGCAGGGGACCCTCAACCAGACGCAAAAAAATCATTGTGGCTCTCAGCTCCAGCTTTGCAAGTATGAGGCGAGGTATGAGCCCTTGAATGAATTGAAGCTCTATGCTATAGTAGCCTCCTATGAAAAAGGACATCCATCCCACCAACTTCCGCCCCGTTATCTTTGTGGACAACTCTTCTGACACGCAGTTTTTGATCGGCTCAACCGTCAAGACCTCAGAAAAGGGCAAATACAATGGCCAAGAATACGATCTCTACCGAGTAGAAATCTCAAGTGCGTCGCACCCGTTTTACACTGGTACCGAAAAGGTGATCGACACTGCAGGACGCGTCGACCGCTTCAAAAAGCGCGCAGCAGCTGCAAAGAAATAACTACGTCAAACGCCGCTCTTGGAGTACACTGAGAGCGGCTTTTGCAGTACCATGGACCTCGACTCACTCAAACAAAATCACAAGACCCACTACCTCGCCACCGAATACGAGCGGCTCTTGAAACAAGAAGAAGAAGTGCACGCACTCATTGCAAGCGATGAGTCTATGAAGGACATCGCCGCTGACGAGCTTGCATCGCTCCAGGTCCAAAAGTCTGCCATAGAAGACCAGATCAAGGCTATCGAAGCTGCCGAAAAGGAGGAAGAAGAATTTCCCAACGAAATCATCCTCGAAGCGCGCTCGGGTGCAGGAGGAGATGAAGCAGCGCTCTTTGCGACCGAGCTTGTGGCCATGTATGAAAAGTTTGCTGATATGCGCGGGTGGAAGACCAAGCATATCGACGACTACACGCTTGAGATCCATGGCAAGGACGTGTACAAGCTCTTGCGCTACGAGACTGGCGTACACCGCGTCCAGCGAGTGCCGGTGACCGAAAAGATGGGTCGCATTCATACGTCGACTGCATCGATCGCCATACTCCCGATCCGCAAAAAGACGAAGTTTGTGATCAATCCTGCAGATCTCGATATGGAGTACTCGCGCTCAGGAGGTGCGGGCGGCCAAAACGTCAACAAAGTCGAGACAGCGGTGCGTCTGATCCACAAGCCCACTGGTATTGATGTGCGCTCGACGAGTGAACGCAGCCAGCTTGCAAACAGAGAGAAGGCGCTCATGATCCTCACCGCCAAGCTCCAACAGCTCAAAGAAGAAGAAGAGGCGCAAAAGTACTCCGGCGACCGCAAAAATCAAATCGGCACTGCAGATCGCTCCGAAAAGATCCGCACCTACAACTTCCCCCAAGACCGCGTCACCGACCACCGCATCCGCCAAAACTTCTCCAATATCGAAGGCATCATGCTCGGCAAAATAGACAAGATCATCGATGCCATGCAGGCCGGAGAGGTGGGTGAGGCGAGTGGTGACGACTCGGACGAATAGCATTTTTGGCGCCGAGCGACTTCTTCCTGCGGAAGTCGCTCTTGTCCTCAGAAAATCATTTTGCTTCACAAAAACCAAGCTGATTTTCTTGCGGCCGCGCCAAAAATGCTATTCGTCCTTTGTTTGACTATGACTTGAAAATCTGCCTGAAATAAGTATAATGATCCCACCACGCGTGTATAGTTCAGTGGTAGAACGCTGTCCTGATAAGACAGAGGTCCATGGTTCGATTCCATGTACACGCACAACATGCAGCTCTCCATTGTCGCAACTCCCATCGGCAATCTCAAAGACATCTCACTTCGTGCAAAAGAAGTGCTTACAGAGGCGACGTTGATCGTAGCAGAAGACACGCGGACGACAGGGCAGCTGTTGAAATTACTCGAGATCTCGTCTGAGGGTAAAACATTTCGATCTTCGCATGCACAGTCGAGCGATATGTCGCTTGCAAAGCTTCTGGTAGAATGCTCGGAGCACGAACACATCGCACTCGTCACCGATGCAGGTACGCCAGCTATCTCTGACCCCGGTTCGCAGTTTATTGATGAATTTCGTAAGGCGTATCCAGAGGCAACTGTGGTGCCGCTTCCGGGCCCGTCAGCTGCGATCGCAGCACTCTCGATATCAGGGTTTCCGGTCAACCACTTCGAATTTGTAGGATTTGTACCGCACAAAAAGGGGAGGCAGACACTCTTTGCAAAAATAGCTGAAACTGAGCACGCAGTCGTGCTGTACGAATCTCCACACCGCATTTTGAAGACATTGGAATCGCTCGTCGAAGTACTAGGCGAGAGACAGCTCATGGTGGGTCGCGAAATGACCAAGGCCTTCGAAGAATACAAACGCGGCACCACACAACAGTTATTTGAATACTACAGAAATAATCCTGATAAAGTCCGCGGAGAATTTGTCATCGTCATTGCTCCTATTCATTACCGTACGTGATATACTAGCCGTATATGAAAGGGAAACTGAGGCTCTTGCTTTGGATAGGGATCGTGGTGCTATTTTTGCCGTTTGTGGGAGTACCCGACTGGCTCCGGACCGCACTTACGATAGTTATCGGTCTTGTGCTTATTTATCTTTCGTACACGATCAAATATGCGTACAAGAAGCTCAAGTTTGAACTTCGTCCACAGGCGCATGAGCCCCTCGCTACAGACATTCACCATGCATAACACCACACCACAGACACATATCACCACTGGATTTCGCATTGCGGCAGGACTTGTGCTGATGGTCGGCATCTTTTTTGGCGGGGTATACATAGGCTATGCCAACAGGCCTGCAAGCGACAAGATAGTGGCAGTCGTCAATAAAGATTCTCCTATCACAAGCAAGGCTGACTTTGAGACGTTTTGGAAGGCGTGGCAGATCGTCGAGAGCAAGCTTCCTGATGCAGACAAGACTGCCGCGCAAGACCGCATCTACGGCGCCATCAAAGGCATGCTCGGATCATTTGGTGATCCGTATACGACGTTCTTCCCACCAAGTGAAAACACGGCATTTGAGACAGAAATATCGGGCACGTTTAGCGGCATCGGGGCTGAGATAGGGGAGAAGGATGGGGTGCTCACCGTGATCGCACCGCTGAAGGATACACCCGCCGAGAAAGCGGGTATGGAAAGTGGTGACAAGATTATCGCGATTGATGGCACGAGTACTATCGATATGACCGTAGATAAGGCCATCTCATTGATTCGCGGCAAGTCCGGCACGACTGTGACGCTGACCATCATCCATGCAGGCGGGCAAAAGGACCTCAAGATTGTGCGGCAGCAAATCGATCTTCCGACCGTAAAAACTGAGAAGCGGGAGAATGATCGCGTCTTTATCATTCACCTATACAACTTTTCGGCCAAATCTGCATCATACTTTTATGATGCAATGCAAGAATACCTGGCCTCCGGCTATCCCAATCTCATCATTGATCTGCGCGGCAATCCCGGCGGGTATCTTGATGCTGCTGTAAAGATCGGTGGATGGTTCATCCCTGAAGGCAAGACCATAGTCAAAGAAGTCGGAAAGACCTCAACTGACGTCAGTGTGCATACCAGTGCTGGACCAGTACTCTTCCCTCGAAACGCACGTTTGATCGTATTGGTGGACAAGGGGTCTGCATCAGCATCTGAGATCCTTGCAGGAGCACTTGCGGACCATCGCATCGGGGTCATCGCAGGGGAGCAGACCTACGGCAAGGGATCCGTGCAAGAGCTTATCAAGGTGACCCAAGACACATCGCTGAAGGTCACGATCGCCAACTGGTATACCCCCAATGGCACCTCGATCAGCAAGAGCGGCCTAACCCCTTCCGTAAAGATTTCTCCCGATAAAGACGAAAAGTCTGGCGTGGATTCGCAGCTTGAGGCAGCAGTTGCACTCTTTAAAAAATAAGATGAAAGTACTTCTCCTCAAAAACGTCCCCAAGGTAGGCAAGAAAGATGAGGTAGTCGAAGTCGCCGAAGGCTATGCCAACCACGCACTCTTTCCCAAGAAGCTTGCCGTGCCTGCAACCGCTGCAGCAGTTGCATCGCGTGATCGCCGTCGCCAAAACGTCGCCGCAGAACAGGAGATTCGTCACCGACTGCTCGATACGATGATCCAAGGACTTGCAAGCAAGGAGTTGTCCATGAAAGTGAAGGCAAACGGCCAGGGCCATCTCTTTTCTAAGGTGCATCCTGCTGATATTGTAAAATTTTTGGCAACCCATCGTATCGAAGTAAGCGAAGCATCGCTCGTGCTTCCTGAAATCAAAACGCTTGGCGCGTATACGATCGGAATACAAGATGGGGACTACCGTGCATCGTTTGCTCTCACGCTCACAACATAAAAGCCTCTCAGTTCGAGAGGCTTTTAATTATTTAGTATCGATGATGTTTGCTGCTTTGCGTACAGTAGTGGTGCCGTCAAAGTTGTGTTTGCGCTTTGAGGTAAATTTTACAAAGCCTTCTTTGAGCGCAAAGAGGGTGTGATCCTTGCCGAGGCCTACTGATGTGCCAGGAAGGATTTTGGTGCCGCGCTGGCGCACGATAATAGACCCAGCAGTTGCAAACTGACCATCATAGAGCTTGGTGCCGAGATATTGTGGATTTGAATCCGTTAGGTTTTTTGCTGCGCCTTGCGCTTTCTTATGTGCCATAGAGAAGACTATCTTAGCCTAAAATCCCCCCATAGTCAAGGTAAGAAAGGGGAGCGGAATGGGTAATGATACACTAGGAGCTATGGAAGACTTTGTATCCCGACACTACCGCGTACTCTTTGCGCTGCTTTTGGGCACCATTGTCATTTTGGCTTTTTATGTTGGAATGTTGCAGGGGAGAAAGGGGGGAACGTCGGGAGTCATTCTCTCCTGCACCGACGAAGTACTCAGTAGTCTCAAGATCGTATCTCCTGTGGAAGCAAAGGCTGAGTATACCGCAGAGGCGACTGCTGTCCCCGATGCGCCCCAGGGTGCCTTTGCTGGCTCCAAAAACGGCACCAAGTACTACGCACCAGGATGTGCAGGGCTTGAGCGCATCAAGCCTGAGAACCGCGTGTGGTTCAAGAGCGTAGAAGATGCTACGCTGCAGGGATATACGGCCGCGGCCTGCTAATCACTATGACTTTTTCTATCAAAACATTCACTGCCATACTCGCACTGCTCATCACGGTACTGGCCATTCGTCCGACCGTAGTGAAGGATATCCTCGGATCTGCCATCGTACAGAGTTCGACAGAGACCGTGCAGACGATTGGAAGCCTTATTCCCTCAAACATCATTTCATACATTGAGCCCATCAAACCAGTCTCTGTCACGAGAAGTGACGCCGAGCTCTCGGTCGAAGCCATCATCGACGCCACCAACAAAGAGCGCATCAAAGCAGGCCTCATACCGCTTCGTTCAAATGCGCGCCTTACGCAGTCTGCGACCACCAAGACCCGTGACATGATCACACGCGACTACTTCGAACACCAATCTCCCGATGGCAAAGGGGTAGCTGACCTTGCGCTTGCAGCCGGGTATGACTATGTAATCGTAGGCGAAAATTTGGCACGTGGGGGATTTGCCAGTGCAAGCGATCTGGTCAATGAATGGATGAATAGTCCCGGCCACCGAGCAAATATGCTCAGCTCCAAATACGAAGAGATTGGAGTCTATGCCGCGCAAGGTATGTATGACGGTCATGAGGTATGGTTTGCGGTCCAACACTTTGGGACGAGTCGTGCGACGTGTCCCGTCATCAGTGAGCGTCTCAAGATCGAAATCGACACCATGAATGCTGACCTGGGCAATCGCCGTGCCCAGATCGCAAGTGAAAAGGCGGCACTCGAAGCACCAAACCATCCCGAGGGCGACGAGTATCGAGCGCGCGTCACGACATTTAATGCACTCGTCGCCGAGTACAATACCATCCTCGTCATTTCCCAAGAAAAGATCAAAGCCTACAACGCCCAAGTCGCAGCCTTCAACAATTGCCTCACTGTATACAAACCAGTCAAATAAATATAAAGAAGCCCCAGTAGAAACCGGGGCCGTTTACCAAAATTAACTGCTTTAAAAAAACTTACGATTTTTATTATCGTTAAGTATACTCCTAGGTGAGGTGTAGGGCCTCACACCGGAGAACTTGTAGTGTATAGATCTTGCTATATTTTCTTACGATACAAAAGCGCTATTTCACTGCTAGGGAGAAGTGGTCTGTATAATATAAACAACGTCGCACAATATATCTTTACGACATATACACAGAGAGAAAGGATCCGTCTATATACCCAAGCACTTCCCCTTGGCTTTTTTATAAATGGCGGGATAGTGCCGACAAATCTTTGATCCATATCTACATGTCCACACTAGTTCTCTGTTGTATATTTTATGTACAGTATTTCTTGCGTAGAAATTCGATAAAAATACAGGCAACCCAAAAAGAACGTATCAGGGGAGTACTTCCCTATTTTTGACCAAACAAAAAGCCCCCATAAGAGATATGGCGGCTTAATTATCAAAACCAACTGTATGTACTTTTTAAAACTGGAATCCTAACTGCATGTATAAAACCGGATCCCAGCCTATGAAAACTTACTAGAAACTATAGCAACTACCTAGCTACAAGGCAAGCCAGTGGTAGTACTTACGGGACTGGTGAGTGTGCAACCGTCTGGAAATACGGTACCGTTGTCATACTGCTGGTAGCTGTAGTCCACGTACTGGGTTTGCGGATAGGTGTAGTAGGTGTAAGTAGAACCGCTTGAGTAGGTCTGTGCGGTACGCGGTACGTAGCGGACAATCGAGTACGTGCCAGTCGCTGGACCAACGTTTACATTGAGCGGAAGCGCGCTTGCAGCATACTGCGTGCCTCGGTATGAGTAACCTACTGTGGTATTTGATCGGCTGAGCAAAATCACCACGATAATGATACCGATGATAAGGATTGCGCCGAGGAGTGTCTTGTGAGAATTGTCTTGCATAGAATGACTCATGGGGTTACGTTGGGATACTACCATTACTTCCCCGCTTCGCCTACAGTATTGACTATTTCGTATAAAGTGTGTTCTAATGATGATATGCAAAAAGAACGACTCGAAAAGATCATCGCACAGCGCGGCCTTGCATCGCGCCGTGAAGCAAAGGCGCTCATCGGTGAAGGAAAGGTGACGGTCAATGGCAAGGTGGTCACTGAGCCTGGCTTTGGTATCGACCCTGATACAGCCCACATCGAGCTCAAAGATACTACCACCAAAGAATCCTACCTCTTGTACAAGCCACGTGGTATCGAGACGAGTAAGACGAACAGGAATTCTAAAGATATTCATGATGTCTTTCCGAAGCTTGCGCACCTCTCGCCTATTGGCCGGCTCGACAAAGATTCCGAAGGGTTGATTATTCTTTCAAATGACGGCACGCTTACCAAAGCGCTTACTCAAGAACATTTTTCAGTCGGCAAAACATATCGAGTCACCGTCAAAGAATTCGTATCAGATGCTGCCTTGCAAAAGATGTCGCACGGCATTGTGCTCGACAAAGTAAAAACGAAGCCGGCTGTTACGAAGCGCGTATCGCGCATGGTCTTTGATATCACGCTTCACGAAGGCCGCAAGCACCAGATCAGGCGCATGTGTGATGCGTGCAAGCTTACGATCGAGTCGCTCGTGCGCATCGGCATCGGACATCTCAAGAGTACAGGCATGAAGGCTGGTAATGTAAAAAAGTTGAGCCCCCAAGATATCGCAGATCTGAAAGCTTAAATCGCGCGACTATCGTACGCCCAGTGCAGGAGTGCTTGGCGTTGCTTGGGTCGGCAGTGTATGTCCCCTGGTCTGCAATGCGCCTGTACTTGCCCAACGTGTCTGCGGATCGCCTTCCAACGCTTGATCTGACGTGCGTCTTCGATAGGTATGCGCCGGCCCATGTAGTAGCGGCAGTACCACTGAAACCATCCTCTAGGATCGTCCTTGTATATCCATCCCTTTGCTTGCCACACTGAGAGCGGCTGGCTTGCATTTACTCCAAAGTAGTTGATCGACTTTTCGTGATGGGTGCTACAGAGTTTGGACTGCTTGAACCAACTTTTGGGAAATTCGTCCTGACAATCAGTCATATACTTGCCGCCAAACACGCCGAGGTGCAGCATCTCTTTGGGGGTAAGTGATGGTCGAAATTCTGGGTCAAAATGTTTACCCATAGGCTCAGAAAGCACGTACGTGTACTTCTTTTGCATTTTGTCGTTGACTACTACTTTTTTCATATACGCAGTATACACAACGAAGGTTTTAACTCCTCCATGTGTTGGTGCAAAATTGCTATACTAAAGCATGTTCAACCTCACTCCATCCGAAGCAAAGCTTTTCAAGAAGCTCAATACCCCTGCCAAGATTCAGGACTTTTTGAATTCTATTTCATACAACTTTGAGAAAGGTGGTGAGACGTGCAGGAGTCCTCGAGAAGTGCTCAAGGTAAAGTGTGCGCATTGCCTCGAGGGTGCGTACTTTGCGGCAGCGGTGCTGTGGTATCACGGAGAGAAGCCACTACTCCTTGATCTCCGGAGTACCAAGCATGATCTCGATCATGTAGTTGCAGTATTCCGAAGGAATGGGTGCTATGGAGCAATATCGAAGACCAATCACGCAGTGCTCCGCTATCGTGAGCCCATCTATCAGACACTGCATGAGCTCGTACTCTCCTACTTTCACGAATATTTCCTCGATGATGGGCAAAAGACGCTGCGTGAATACTCCAAGCCATTTGATCTGTCAAAGTTTGGAGACGAGTGGATTACCAGTACGGATGACCTGTGGGAGATCGGAGCCTTACTCGACGATGCGCCACACAACGCTATCTTGCCGCAACGTATGAATCCTAAGTCTCTTCGTAAGGCTGACAAGGTTGAGATAGAGGCGGGTAAGCTAGTAGAATATACATCGTCTCTATGAGTATGAAGAAAAAGAAGCACATAGCTCTTAGCCTTCTTGCACTTGGTGCGGCTGTTGTCATTGGTGGGTACGTGGTGACAAAGCAGGACCAGGTCGCTCCGCAACCTGCAATATCTGATGTGCAGACAGACGTACTCCCTACTACCCCTGAGCCTACACAAACTGTAGACGAAGTCGTACCACCTGATGGTCAGACATATAGATCGATCAAAGTCGTCACCGATCAGCCGGGCTATGAGATCTCACGCGAAGTCGGACTTGCCAATGTCCCCTTTGTGCTGAGCTTCAACCGCATGGACGAAAAGCATATCCAAAAGAACTCCACAATCACCATCCCTCCGACATTTACGGATTGGGATTCACTTTCCCCCTTCCCCCGAGAGCTTCCTGTCGCACAAGATATCGACAAGCTTCTCTTGGTCTCGCAGCGCATCCAGGCAGTCGGCGCATATGAGCGCGGCACGCTCGTGCGTTGGATGGTCACCAGTACGGGCAAGAAAGAAACGCCGACCCCAAGCAAGCTCTACTTTACCAACTGGAAGGGTAAGCTCGTGACAAGTACGCTCGAAGGCGGCTACATCTTGCCGTGGGCATTCAACCTCGACAGTATGGAAGGTATTGCGATGCACCAATTTGATCTGCCCGGATTTCCTGCAAGTCACGCATGTGTGAGACTACTGGAAGCGGATGCAATGTGGATCTATGATTGGGCAAATCAATGGATACTCGATGCAAGCGGTCAAAATGAGCTCGCGAAAGGCACCCCAGTCATCATCTTTGGCAAATATGCCTATGACAAACGAGCTCCTTGGAAAAACCTTGCCACTGATCCAACCGCGACGACACTTACGGTAGCTGAGCTGACTGAAGTCCTAAACAAAAATATCAATGAGATCAAAGCTGCTGCGGAGAAAAGAGTGGATGTAGAAAATCAATAAAGAAGAAATAAAAAAGCTGCAAATTTGCAGCTTTTAATGAAATTAAACAAAATTTTTATTTGCCAGCTTCTCTAACCACTGGAATACCCCAATCATCAATGATTACTCCTTTCCGCACTATGTAAGTCATAGATGTATCGATAGGAAGATCTTTAATAATTGCAACCCTGAATTCAGGTTTTCCGGGACCCTCACTTACCAAGGCCTGATAGTAGTGTTTTTCATCCTTTAAATGAAAGTGTGTTGTTACAGCATCTTTAAATGTTAGTTTAACACGAAGATTGTCTTTTAAGTTTCCGTATAAACTTTTGTAGGCATTTAAGGAGTCACGGCATTCTTGAATTTCTTTTTGTAATTGAGAAATCCCCTTATTATCTTCATTGTCCTCGCAGGATACAAATAATGTTGTAATAGCTGCAAAAAGCAGAAATAAAAATACTTTTTTCATGTTTATCGTTTTTATTTTTTACAAAGAATTTTATAAATATATAATATCACATTTACTTATAAAAGTCAATACACAAAAAAGCCCTATCGCTAAGGCTTTTTTGACTGAGTATTCTTTAATATTTCCGTATCACTCCTCGTATGATAGCTATCACCTGCAAGTCGTGTTTGGGATGCATGGGTTTAAACTTTTTGTTGGCGGGTTCGAGCCAGGATTTCTTGCCGTCGGTACGAAGGTATTTCATCGTGTGCTCCCCGTCGATTTGTGCGATCACGATATCGCCATCCTTGGCCACAGAGGTACGCTCTGCGATCACGATATCGCCGTCACAGATGTGCTCGTCGATCATGGAATCTCCATCGACTTCTACCATATAGGTCTCCTTCTTCTTTTTGACCAGATAGCTTTCGAGGTTGAGTGTCTCGAGTACTTCGTCGACTGCTGATGGGAATCCCGCTTTGACTGAGCCGAGCAGCGGCAAGCTATCAAATGAATTGGTCGGCAGAAGCTTGCCAAGCTTGTCTTTGGTGACGATACCGGCATCGATGAGCTTCTCCACAAGTCGTGCCACCGCATTCTTGCTTTTGTACCCAAAGAGCTTCATCATCTCGGTGTACGTCGGCATACGCTTGTGTGACTCGTGGAAGTCTATGAGTTGTTGTTTGTGGTTGCCTTCCATATCCTAAAAGAGAAATTGTACCACGCGCATAAAGGAGAACCATCGAGTATAGGGGCTCGGTTGCTTTTTTGCAGGTAGTGATCGGTATGAGTGAAATGCGACTGGATAAGAATGTAATTCGTTGAGCGCTATCACCCCTTCGAGGCGCTTGAGCTCTGTTTGGACTAAGGATTTGAATTGGGTGTTGATCTGTAGATTGTTTGGTTTCATATTAGGCAAAGGAAAATAGCTTGCTAAAGAGTCCGCGTTTGGTTTGGCGAGACATATATCGAGTGAGTGCCTTGTGGCGGCGTGATTCTTGCGAGTAACGCTCTCCACGCAGGATCTTGTAATCGATTTGTTCGTTGAGCATGCGAAGCTCGCGTCGGATATTTTGTTTGAATTGTTGCTGTGTCATAAATGTTGTTTGTGTGGACGTTACTTGATAATCGCGACCTGTATCTAGTATACGTGAACGATCGTTCACCATGCAAGTACAATACTGTGGATAACGTGCTGTGTATAAAAAATCTTTAAATATAAGCGTATTTTCGATATACTTGATCTATGAAATCTCTGGTCCAAGAAACACTCCAACATTGGCGCACTCACAATGCGCCGCGTATGGGAGCCGCACTCTCCTACTACGCGATGCTCTCCTTTGTCCCACTTCTCCTTCTCCTTGTGACGTTTGCAAGCTCGCTCTTTAGCAAGGATCTCGTCCAAGGTACGCTCGTATCTGAGCTCAGCAAGATCTTGGGTACGGATGCAGCGCATTATATCGGAGAGATCCTTCGCAGTCGATCAATCCAGGGCATTACCCTCGCAACAACAATCATCACTGCTGCAGTGACTCTCTTTGGTGCAATGGGAGTATTTGCAGAGCTTGATCAAGACTTTGATGCACTGTGGGATACGCCCAAGGCTCGCAAAGTACACACGACCTTTATCACAACTGTATGGGCATATGCACACCGCAAACTCATTGCGTTTTCGTTTGTACCACTTCTTGTACTTGTCCTGCTCGTGATCATCGGCGTAACGGTATTCTTTGGGGCGATAGAGCGTGTCGTTGCCTTTCCTGACTCAGTGACACTCGTCGTGCAGATAGTGCAAGTGGTTGCACCGCTCGTGCTCGGCACCGCACTCTTTGCGACTATCTACCGCATCTTGCCCAACCGCAAGCTTCCCTGGTGCGTGCTGCTGCTCGGAGCGCTTGCCACCACGGTACTCTTTGTGATCGGCAATTTCCTCATACTCGAGTACATCAAGCTCCTCGTGCACACCGACGTCTTTGGGGGCGCAGCGTCACTTGTGGGACTTCTGGTATGGGTGTACTACTCTTCGCAGGTATTTTTTATCGGTGCGTCATTTACGTATGTGTATGCGCGGCATGAAGGATTTATTCCTTCAGGTGACTGAGCGCGATCTTGATTGCTTCGGTCGCGATCTTGCGGGCTGCATCGGGTGTGGCAAAGGCCTTGGCATGAGAAGACATGGCGTCGTATCGGTCTTTGTTTTCGAGAATTGATTCTAGTTCGTTGAGCAGCACTGATGGCGTGAGATTTGCTTCTTCGATCACGACACAGGCACCGGTACGCGCGTAGTGGTACGCATTTTTGCGCTGGTGATCGCCATGTGCGTGTACATAGGGCACGAGGATACTCGGCTTGCCCCATGATGCGATCTCAAAGAGTGATGAGCCTGCACGCGATACGACGATGTCGACTGCGCCGCCAAACATTTTGGTCTGGACGTCGTTGAGGAAAGTAAATGCCTTGTAGCGGCTACGCTTGGTATTGTCGCCAAGCGCGATCCGGACTTCGGTCGTTACATCATCAAAGTCTGCGGCACCAGTCTGGTGAAGTACCTGATATTTTTGTATAAGATGCGGCACGATCGATACGACTGCGTCATTGATACCTTTTGCGCCTTGTGAGCCGCCCCAGATGCCGATGGTCCGTAGCCCAGTGTCAGGAAGTTCAAAGAATTCCTCTGCACCGTCCTTTACAGGATGAAGGAGGTTGCGGCGAATGGGCTGCCCCGTCACTGCTACCTTACTCTTATCAAAGTACTCCGCAGCTTCGGGAAACGACAGTGCAACTTTCTTGGCAAACTTGCCAGACCATTTGCTTACGCGTCCGGGTACAGTGTCTGACTCATGGATAATCACAGGGATGCGCAATATTCGCGCAGCAAAGAGTACAGGGAACGCCACATAACCACCCTTACTGATGATCACATCTGGATAAAGCTTAAATACTTTGCGGATTGCACCGATCGTGCCAAAGAGTGTCTTGAAGATATCGACAAAGTTCTTGAACGAAAAGTACACACGGAGCTTGCCGGCAGTGATCGGGATAAAGGTGATGAATTGATCTTCAAACAGTTGCGGATCAAGCGACATCTTGTCTGCCATGTAGTACAGTTTCATGTCGGGAATGCGTTCTTCGTCGGCAATGTGGTTGAGCTCTTCGGCAATGGCCACCAGCGGATAAATATGCCCGCCAGTCCCCCCGCCTGTTAATAGGATTTTCATATAGTGAGTACAGTATAGCGATTTTGGAGCGAGCGGACAATGAATATTGACAATTAATTTAAGTCATGTTAATATATTAAAAATTTACAATAATGAAAATACGAACAATAACTACTGAAGCAGAAATGAGTCTTGAACAACTAACTGCTGTTTTAAGACATGCTGGATTGTTGGTTAGAAATCAAGTAATCCACGAAATCAGCAGAGATTTAAATGGAATCCGATTCACAATTACTGAGCAGGTTGATCAAGAATTTACAACATCCGGCCGAGTATTTACTGAAAAAGAAGAAAAAATTATTTGCAGTAAATCACTCGAGGATTTAAATCTTAGTGTGAGAGCGTTTAATTGCCTAAAAGCTTCCAAGATAAATTCTTTAAGACAACTTCTGGATTATTCAGAGGAAGACTTAACAAAATTTCGAAATTTTGGAATGAAATCTATTTCAGAAATTAAAGAAGTTCTTACCAAGCTAGGGTTAAGCCTCAATTCTAATTGAAAAAACTTTCAAACCACTTTACTTTTAAATAAGTCGAGTGGTTTTTTTTATTATCCATCTTTGGGAGCAAAACCCTCGCCTTCAGGCGATCCCTTCAGGATATTGTGGTTTGTGAGTGTCGTTCGAAAAAGAATGTCTCTAGACACTAAGTCACTCTTTGTGACTATACTTCGCACTTCAGTGCAAAACTGAAACTTCCGTCTTTAGACGGAAGTGGTTCATTTCTCCCCTCTTTGAAACCTCGACACATTGAGTACTATTCCCACCATAAAGAGCGCGATAAAGAGCGAGGTGCCACCGTGGGAGATGAAGACGAGCGGGACACCAGTGAGTGGGAAAAGGCCGACGAGAGATGCGATATTGAGAAATGACTGCGCGACGATCAGCGTCACGATGCCGACTACTAAGTACTGCCCAAACTTATCCGGCGCAAGGATCGCGATCTTGTAGCCGCGAATGGCAAAGAAGACATAGAGGACGACGAGTATCGCACTTCCGATAAAGCCAAATTCTTCGCCTATCACCGCAAACACTGAGTCACCTTGGGGTTCGGGGAGGTAGTTAAATTTCTGCACGCTTTGCCCCAGTCCGCGCCCAAAGACACCTCCAGAGCCGATGGCAATGAGTGATTGTTGGAGTTGGTACGACGAGCCACGGGGGTCTGATGCGGGGTTGAGGAACGTTTTGGCGCGTTCCATGAGATACGGTCGGACAAATGCAAGCGCAATGATGCCAAGCGCACCGATGCCTGCAATCATCGCGATCTTTTTCCATGATACACCTGAGACAAACAGCATGCCACACGCTGCGCACGTGATGAGGACGAGGCTTTTGGTGTCCGGCTGCTTCAGCAAAATGACGGAGACGATGCCGAGGAGCACGACGAGCGGAATGATCTTGAACTTGATGTCCTGTTGCTTCTTTTGGGTCCAGGCAAGCCAGGTCGCAAAGTAGATGACGAAGCCGATCTTGAGGATTTCTGCCGGCTGGAATGATACCGGACCGATCGAGATCCACCGCTGTGCGCCGCCGTGGCTAAATCCGAGTGCCGGCACAAAGACAAGTATGGTGAGGATGAGGCTTGCGAGAAAGAGATAGAAGGCATTCTTCTTCCAAAAGGTATATGGAATGCGCATCGCAAGCCACAATCCCCCAAAGCCCCCCACAAGTCCGAGCACGAGCTGGTTGAAGAGCACGCCATAAAACTTCCCTTCGCTCTTGGCATAGATGCCCAGACTTGCCGAGACAAACGAAAAGAGTCCGATCACTGCAATCAAAATCACGATACTGAGGAAGTATCGATCAAATGGCTTTTGAGGTTTTTTGAGCGCTTGCAACATTTGTATGGTGTCTTATCGACTAATGAATGTTATCACGACACCAAGGAGGGCGCAGATGATGGAGACGACCCAGTAGCGCATGACGACCTTTTCGCGCGACCAGCCGAGCGCATGAAAGTGATGGTGTAGTGGTGCGATCCGGAAGACGCGCCGTTTGCCAAAGTATTTGTAGCTCGTGATCTGGATGATGTTTGAGGCAACAGTAGCTACGAGCGGTAGTGCAATCAGCGGCAAGATAAGGACGGTGTCTGTGAGAAATGCGATCACCGTGAGTACGACCGTGAGACCCAGGATGCCTGTCTCTCCCATATAAAACCGCGCGGGTGGGATGTTGAACCACAGAAATGCCAGGATGGAGCCTGCGAGCACACCAGAGAGTGCGGCGATGTCGATCTGGTTTTGACCGAATGCGATGATCGAGTATGCTGCAAAGATCACGGCAAAGACGCCGCCGGCCAGGCCATCCATGCCATCGATCACTGAGCTCGAAAAGACGGCAAGGAGTACTGTGACAAAAAACGGCACAAACATCACCCCGAGATAGAGTGGTGTGGTACTAAACGGCACACTCACCGCATTTACCCCAAGTTTGGTATAAAACCACGCGCCCACGAGTGCGCCGATGGCAATGACGATGAGTATCTTGATGTATCGGTGCGAAATGCGCTCAACGACGCCTTTGATCTGCGCCATATCGTCTACGAATCCGATGAGTGCACCCACGACGAGTGCGGCAAGCGGCACGAGCGTCTGGCTACGGCTATAAAAGTCGAGCTTGGCAGTGAGCTCTGATGGTACGACTTTTGAGACCAGCCAGATAAGTCCGATACACAACAATGTCGAAAGCCAGATGATGATCCCGCCGACGCGTGGAGTCGAGATTTCTGCGTCGGTGTTTTGGATCTTTTTGAAGTCGTCGTTGGTGATCTCGGCATCCTCCACCCGCTTCTTTTTGCGCCAGAGCTTGTGCGCGTACATGTACGTGGTGAGGCGTGGGGTGAGCGCAATGCCGATCAAAAAGGCAAGGGTCGTGGGCAAGAAGATTTTGATGACGTTTGCAATAATCATGTTATTCGGCGTTGGCTTCTACACCATTGAGGAGCCCATCGATCTTGGCTTTGGTGGCTGCGTAGTCCGGAAGTTGGGTGAGGTCGGTGATACCGAAGTGTTGCAAGAGCTCGAGTGTTGGATAGTACCCCACTGCTCTTCCCTGCCCCTTCGACTCTATAAGTCCACGCATCGACAGTGCTCGAAGCGAGTATGAGACATTCACCCCGCGGATGAATTCTATCTGGCTTTTGCTGACCCCGGGCGCGTATGCGATCACCGCAAGGGTCTCCGCCGAGGCCTTGGTGAGCTCTTTTGACAATTCTTCTTTGCGGATGCTTTCAATCAAACTGCTATATTCAGGTTTGGTTGCGAGTGTTGCCACTTCATTAAGTACCATAAGTGTCATGCCATGCCCTCCAAGCGACTTCGCAAGCTCGTCTACTGCACCAGAGACCTCTTCGATCGAAGCATTGAGCAGCTTGCCAAGCTCGGCAAAGGTATGTGGCTCTGCAGTGGCAAAGAGGATTGCTTCGATTTGTTGAGAAAGGTTTGACTGCATAATTACTCGGTAGATTGGGCGCGCTCAAGTGCAATGTCGCCAAACTGGTCGCTTTGTTCAGCTTGCACCAGTCCGCGTCTGACAAGCTCTAGCATACCAAGAAACGACACGATCGTATAGACTTTTTGGGCCTTGTCGTCTCCGTCAGGTGCGTGGACGCGCAGGCTGTTGAATGACCCACTTGTCATCTTATTTATTCTTTCTATAAGAGTATCGATGACCTCTCCGATCGATATGGTCACCGTCACGCGAGCCTCAGGCTTCACAGGCGTAGGTGGCGGGATGCGTCCGATGATCGATGCGATAAGGTGCGGAAGTTGCTCTACGGTAAGTGAGGGATCTGGTGCAAAGATGACCCCAGTCTTTTGTGGCTTCCCTTCAAACGACACTTTCTTGCCGTATTGCTTGATGAGGTCGTTGGATACATGCGAGATGATCTGATAGAGCGCGAGGCGGCGTTCGAGGTCGGTGATGGACTCGGATTCTTCGGCAGTGAGCTCGAGATTTGGCAACAATGAGCGCGCCTTTATCAGGATAAGTGTCGCTGCAACTGCAAGGAAATTTGCAACCAGATCCGGGTGCATGCCCTTGCTTTGTATAAAAGAAATGAAGTCATCAGTGACCGACGCGAGCGAGACGTCGTTGACAAAGAGCTTTCGCTTCTCGATAAGCTCAAGCAGTACCTCGATTGGTCCTTCGAAGGCGTCGTGTTTGACTTGAAATTGCGCTGCAAGATCGCTCTGGGTTTCCATTGGGATAAGTATAGCAAAAAGCCCGTCCGAAGGGCCTAGTGTGCGAGTTTGATCTTGAGATCTTTTTCAAATGCAGTGTCGATAATCCGTACTTTGTCTTCTAGATTAGCAATGCGGTTCTCATGATTGTTAGAAAGTTTATTGAGTTCTTCGTGTACTCGGTCAAACTCGTTTTTGGTAGATTGAGCCAAGGTATCAACTGATACCGAGAGGTCTGCGATCATGCGTGCAAGATCAGCATTAGTCACCTCTGTAGTTGTAGGCTTTTGGTCGCTCATGAAGCTATAGTATACCCGCGTCATACTGTCGCGCAACTGTATATAAAAGATGGAGCCCCTACATTGGTATGAGGGGCTTGGCGATGTGTACAGAGTACACGGGACGATGTTGAATTGTGATAAAGGTAAAGAAATGAAAGAACAAGGATAAGAAATAAGGGCAAAATGAATCGCGAATGATGGAGAAAGAGGTAGAAGGTATAGACAAATATTTGTATATACCACCCGCCTGCAAAAGCTATGCGTTAGCATTGCGGGCAGGGAGAAAAGAAAAGCTTCGCTGGCGTCGGATGTATAGAGATACTCCGAATGGTTCATTTATGAAGCACGCCGGTTTGAGACCTAAATGGTGGTGTGTACAAAGTGATATAGAAATATCGAACCCTGTACCCTCAAAATAGTGTGTTCAATGGCCCTTGGCAAAGAACTAATGGAAGCAGAGAAACTACCTACTTCCATCTTAGAGACGAAATACTTCCCTTTTTATTACATATTGACAAATTCAAATTTGAAAGTACTATATAATAAAACTTAGATTTATGTATATGTTCTTTATGTTCAGATTTGTATACAGAGTCATTATTCCAATCATCATTACATGTGTAACCGCAATTGAATTTTTCGATAAAAGAGCTACTACAGATATTACAAAATATCCTGTTTTGGGTGAAAAAACTTTTGTATTATTTGTATTTATGACATTTTGGTCATGGATTCAAATGTCTATACTCAGTGATGAGGGTCAAGACGATAGAGTAAGAGCTCGCAATATAATAAAACTCATTTATTTTGTGGGCCTTATCGCAATGATTGTTGTTTGGAAAAATAATTTGTATATGTACTAAAATCCCCCGTTTTGGACGGAGGATTTTTTTATTTCTTCTCTACTTTTTTGAGCACGATGTTGAGCTCGTCGAGTTGTTTTTGGGAGACTTCGCTTGGTGCGTGCATCATAGGGTCCTTCCCTTCTCCAGTTTTCGGGAATGCCATGACTTCGCGGATGTTGGGTTCGTCAAGGAGAAGCATCATGAGGCGGTCAAATCCCCATGCGATGCCTCCGTGTGGAGGGGTGCCGGTCTTAAACGCCGTGAGCATGTGAGAGAAGTTTGCCTCAATGTCTTCCATACTATGACCGAGGATTTCAAATACCTTTGCGAGTGCGTCATAGGTGTGATTGCGGATTGATCCCCCGCCGATCTCGTAGCCGTTGAGCACGATGTCGTACTGAGTCGTGAGGATAGATCCGATATCTTTTTTGTTCATGAGGTTGTCCATATGCTCAGGGATGGGGCGAGAAAACGGGTTGTGTGTGTAGGTCCATGAACCAGTTGCATCAGGATTGTCAGACTTACTGGTCTCTTCAAAAAATGGGAAATCTACTACCCAACAAAATGCGAGCGTGTTGGGATCGTTTTTGTCTTGACGAATGTCTGGTCGGTCAGTACCGTACTTGCTCATGGCATCGGCATATGAAATGCGTGGGAATGGGATTTGCTGGATCTTCTTTTCTGGGAAAAACTTCTGCACGATGTCGATCAGGAGCTTTTCGTTGACGTTCATCACATCATCACGGTCGACAAAGGAGAGTTCCATATCGAGCTGGGTGAACTCTGGCTGGCGATCACCGCGTCCGTCTTCGTCGCGCATGCACTTGGCAAATTGGAAGTATCGTTCCACACCTGCGCTCATCAGGAGCTGCTTGTACTGCTGCGGAGACTGCGGGAGTGCATAAAACGTGCCTGGGTAGAGACGTGCAGGGACGATGTAGTCACGCGCACCTTCCGGAGTAGACTTGGTAAGGATGGGCGTTTCTACTTCGATAAATTTCTCTGCATGGAGTGCATTGCGCAAATGCTGTACTACGGTGTCGCGCATGCGCATGTTGCGTTGCATGCGAGCACTTCTGAGGTCAAGGTAGCGGTGTGCAAGGCGTACTTCTTCGCTCACTTCTCGTGTGTCGACGTTGATCTCAAATGGAAGCGGCTCGGCGTAGTTGAGGATTTCGATACCAGTCACTTCAAGCTCGATGTCGCCGTTTTGTTTGTCAGCTTGCACATTGCGTTCGGGGCGCTTGTTCACGATGCCTTCTACTCGCACTACGGTCTCAGGACGCGCAGTCTTGGCTATCTCGATCACCTCAGGACGATTGGGCAGCACGACGCCTTGAATGTAGCCAGTCATATCTCGGAAGTCAAAAAAGACCATTTTGCCCTGGTCGCGGCGGACGTCGATCCATCCTTTGATCACTACTGTCTCCCCTGCTTTCGCTCCCAAATCGCTAATATATGTGCGCTCCATAGTGCTTTCCATAGTTTTTGCATTGTGCCATAAAATGAGGAATAAAAAAAGCCCCGCGGGATATCGGGGCCTAACTACTGATGAATCAGTGGTTTGTAATGTTTTTACGCAATTTCTATTCGCCAAAATACCAAAATGCTTTTTACAATAGCAATAAATTGTTTTGATGCACATTCTCTTTTTTCTTTGAAATGTGCAAAGTAAGATTCTTTTGCTATCGAAAGATTAGTTATATTTTTGGGGATCGAAACGTGCTCTCCTTCTGTTTGTGCTTTTTGGAGATCACGTATGGGGACACCGGTGGCGAGGTTGATGTCAGAGAGATTAAGATTTTGGAGTATGTTCATAAAGAGTTGGTTTTTTAAAAATATTACCACCCGTACATTTTTTGTCAAAAAACCCGGGACTGTGTCCCGGGGATACTTTAAAAATACTTTTCTGAACATTTTTTACCATTAACGATAATATGACAGTTATCGAGAGTAATATACTTTTTTAAAACTTCATGTATTTCTTCTGGACTTACGTTTTCCATAAAGTTATACCAATCAGTGAAATCTTCTATCAAAGGGGTATCCTCAGGATATAAGTCAGAAAATTCATTTACAAAGTTTCTTGATGTTTGAATCTCTCGTATATCTGAAAACCATTCCGTAACAAGTTTATCACGGTATTCTTTTTGAGATATTCCCTCTGAAAGAAGTTCTGTATAGCATTCAAAGATCGAATCAAGCAACAGGTCTGTTTTTTCGGGAGCAGTACCTGCAGTAGTCCCAGTGTACATCAAATGGTTAAGTGCAATTCTGGGAGAACCTAGACCATATACCAAGCCACGTTCATTCCGAAGTTTTTTGTAAAACCTTGAAGATAAACCGTCATGTGCATACTCTAGAGCAAATCTAAGAATAATACTCTCTCTCGAAGCTAAAACTGGTCCATCAAACCCAACTACTACTCTTGTTTGCTCAAGATTCTGTTCAAGAAAAATTCTTGAACCCGAAGCAATCCGCTTGGGAGGGTCTGGGAGAAATTTTTTAATACCACACAAGAAATTGATATCTGAAAATGTTTTTTTGACATCGTCTACAGTACATCCACCAGCTATAACAAGTAGCATATTTTCAACAGTACAATGAGATCTAAAAAAATTTTCAACGTTGATTGGCAACATAGCTACTATTGATTCTTTTGTACCCAAATTTGAATTACTCCAATTGGTACCATTTCCCCAAATAGACGCAAAAGAGAGACTTGAAATATACTCAGATTTCGAAAGATTTTGAAGTAACTCAGAAGTTATCACACCGATTTCTTTTTGATGTGACTGGGGAGTTATATATAATCCTGACAAAGCTTCAGAGTAGTATTCTTTCATATTACTCATATGTTCAGGTATCGCCACTTCACATTCAATAGACATTTGGTCACGACCTGTGCGTGCGTTTGAGTGTCCACCGATTGAATCTATTATTCCTGCAAATGCTTCCTTTGTAGGATATTTGTTTGATCCAGATACAATAACGTGTTCTGTAAAGTGCGCCAGGCCACTATCTCCATCATTAAATACAGATCCTGCACGCATGAGAATATTGGCAAAAATAGGACCGGAGGATCTTTGGATAAAAACAACCTTCAATCCATTTTCTAATACGAGCTCGTGCTTCGTAACACCAAAATCATCGAGTGAATAGTTTCTTTTCATTATTTAAGTTTTTAACGTTTTACAAAATTGTTTATTAAAATAATAACATAAATTTATTAAAAAGCAAATTAAGATTTTTGGGCTATGAAATGAAACACATGCCAGTGTTTCGGGGTACCTACAGCAGTAGTTCCGTCTTTTTCTTCTTCTACAAATTCAATAAGTTCGAGATCTGACAGCATGTTTTGAGCTTCTTCTTTGGTTTGAAATGCAAGAGCTGCATCCGGTGTATTCCACTGGTCTCGATCCCCAAATAATTGTCCAACAAATATCCCTTCTCGCTTTAGAGACACAACACAATTTTTCATAAATGCAGCAAAGCCGTCTTTTCCATAAAACGGAAGTGCGTATTGAGCATTAATAAGGTCATACGTATTGGGTACAAGTGTAAAATCTTGAAATGGTACATTTGCTAATGTAAATTTTGCAGAAGTAATACACATCGCAAATTCTTTGGATTGTGGTGAGCTATCGACTGCCGTCACCTGGTCAAAGCCTGCTTCCAAAAGATACTTTGATTCGATTAGTGTTCCGGCGCCAAGATCGAGAGCAGAGTTTCTATCTGGACAAATTTCAACAGCACGAACAAGTTGTTCTCGAGGCTTACGAGTTGCGTGTACTTTTGCGTATGTTTCCCAGTTTGCCATATGTTTACGCCATTAAGATCTGATTCTTAATCAATTTCTGATATTCTTTATTTTTCTTTTCAAGCTCAGCATGGGTTCCCTGTCCGACGATCTTACCTTCTGATACGACAAAGATAATATCAGCATCCATTACGGTGGAAAGTCGATGTGCAATGATAATCGTGGTGCGACCAGCTGCTGATCGGTTGATCGCATCATGGATGAGCTTCTCATTGATCGAGTCGAGTGCTGAGGTTGCCTCGTCAAAGATGAGGATCTTGGGGTCTTTGATAAGTGCTCGTGCGATGCCGATGCGTTGACGTTCTCCACCTGAGACTTTGATACCACCTTCACCTATCACAGTGTCGAGTCCGTGATCTTTGAGCTTGACGACAAAGTCAGTAAGCGATGCATCCTCGACTGCTTTTTGAAGTTTCTCTTCACTTACTTCTACCCCCGAAGGAATTCCAAACAATATGTTGTCTCTGATACTTCGGTCAAAGAGTTCAATCTTTTGTTCGACGTTGCCGATCTGAGAGCGAAGCCAGTGAAGGTCAAGCTCCTTGAGTGGCTCGCCATCAATCAAGATCTCACCTTCTGTGGCGTCATAATAGCGACGCATAAGGTTTACGATAGTACTCTTGCCAGATCCAGATACACCGACAAATCCCACTTTTGCTCCGGGAGGGATTTTGAAACTTACCTCTGCAATCGTATGCTCAAGTTCATTTCCATCTGATTCTTCTTCATTTTCAATTTGCTGCGCTGATTGCCGGTATGGGTATGCGAAGCTTACCTTCTTGAATTCAATTTCACCTTTGAGCTCAGAGATAGTCTTGCCACCGATGTTGGGATTTATATCTGGTTCTATATCAAGAAGATCAAAATACTTTTTAATTTCAACTGTTTGGAACATTAGTCGACGCTGTGTATTCATAATATTATTGATATTGTCAAAAATTGATCCTGTCCATGCGTAAAATGTTACAAACATACCGACTGAGTGATATCCCTTAAAAATAAAATAAATACCGACACCTAATGTTAGATATCTTCCGAGAAGAAGAATAATTTTGGAGCCATAGTATTCTTTTATATATGTGAGCCATGTTTTAATTGTAAAATCAGTAACTTTTTCGTACGCTATTTCGAAATCGCTCACTGTTTTATCTTCCTGTGCTTCTGCAATAACAAGCGTTGAATTTCTAAAAAGTTCTGACTGCAACTTTGATTGCGATTGGTTCTTTTTACGCACTTCGTCCACTCGAGGGTAGTATCGAATATTTCGGTTGTATGCAATAAGTATGTGGAGCAATACAAATATAAATGCTACTAATCCAGCTTTCCAATCAAATATAAAAAGAATGACAAATGTTACCAAAATCTGAATACCTGTTTGGAGCAGATCATAAATAAACATATTTACTGTATTGATCAGTGAATTCTGTCCTTTATTAACTATGGTCTGCTTCACACCTGAGTGTTCGTTGATGTGTTGACCTATCGAGAATTGAAACATTCTCTTGAGTGAGATCACAGAGAGTGCCTTATCGATATTTGCGTCGAGTTTTTTGATGTCAATGTATTCTTTGATATACCAGACAACCTGCTGCTGCAAAATTGCAATGCCAAATGATGTGGCTAAAAAGATAATAGTGAGCCGAGCATCTCCTTTAATGATTGCATCAACACCCTTTCCAAATAAATATGGAGTAAATGTTGCAAATACCTGAACAATAGCAATTAAAGCTGCTGTAATAATGAAATATTTCCAAAAAGGTTTAAAAAATTGTATTGTTCTGTGCAAAAAACTTTTCTTTTTATTCATGTTTTATTCTGTAAGCCCTACCACCTCATACACATCCGTCAGCTTCTTCATTGCGATCTCATTCGCCTTCATCGCGCCCTGAAGCAGTATTTCTTGTACAAGCTTGGGATCATCTTCATACTTTTTGCGGCGTTCGCGCATGGGGGTGACGAAGGAGATGATGTCCGCTATGAGCATCTTTTTGGCATCGCCATAGCCGAGGCCTTGTCGATACTGCGATTTGAGTTCGTCAGATGAGTTGAAGAGTTTGTGGATCTGGTAGAGCACCATGTCGTCGGGGTTCTTTTCTTCATCTTTGCCTCGAGAGTCAGTCGGGATACTCATGACAGCCTTTGTGATTTCCTCGTCAGTACCAAAGAGTGGAATCGTGTTGCTGTAACTTTTGCTCATCTTTTGTCCATCGGTACCGGGGACTGTCGCAACTTCTTCCATAATGAGTTCGTTTGGAAGTTTGAAAAGCTCAGCGTATTGGAAGTTGAACTTCCCTGCGATGTCGCGCGTGTATTCGATGTGCTGCTTTTGGTCTTTGCCGACCGGTACGACGTCTGCATCGTAGAGCAAAATATCGGCAGACATGAGCACTGGGTAGTTGAAGAGTCCCATGCCTGGCTCGATGTCTTTGGCGACAGCGTCTTTGTAGGCATGCGCTCGCATCATAAATGGTACCGTGACGAGCGTATCAAATATCCAGGTGAGCTGCGTGTGTGCAGGCACGGCGGATTGCTTAAACAATGTCACCTTGGCAAGATCAAGGCCGATGCCGAGATAGTCGAGGACGAGATCATACGAGAGCTTCTTCATTTCCTCGGCGTCTTGGATGGTATTGAGCGCATGGAGATCTGCAAGAAAGATAAATGTTTCGTATTCATCCTGGAGATCGACAAATTGCTTCATTGCGCCAAAGTAATTGCCGATATGCGGACGACCGGTTGGTTTGACACCTGAAACAAGGCGCTTTTTTGTGGAAGACATGTGGATATAGTATCAAAAATAAGGCTCAAATGCCACGTTTCTGTGCATTTCGTCCCGCGTGTGCCGGGTGCTACAATCAATCCTATGAATAAGCCTCAAGGCCTCGCCAACCTCCGCGTCCCACCTCACTCGCTCGAAAGCGAGCAGGCAGTGCTCGGTGCGCTCATGCTCCGCCCCGCTGCAATCCACGAGATCGTCGACCTCCTTACGCCAGATATGTTTTATGCCAAGAAGCATTCGATTATCTTTAAGACGATCCTTGAGCTTTCGATGAAAAACGAACCGATCGATGTCCTCTCGCTTGCAAACTCCCTCAAAGAAAAGAAAGACCTCGCGGGCATCGGCGGCAACACGTATCTCAATGAGCTCATGAGCAATGTCCCTTCGACGGTCAACATCCGCCACTACGCCGATATCGTCTACAAGAAATTCATTTTGCGAAGCTTGATCGATGCATCTGAGTCTATCGCCACGCTTTCGTACGAAGAAAACGAGCTTCCTGCAGCCGAGATCCTCGATGCTGCCGAGAAAAGCATCTTTCGTATTTCTTCGACTATGAATACCAAAAATGCCTTTGTATCGATCAAGCAGTCGCTCATGGACACCGTCGAGCAGATCGAGCACCTTCGCGAACACAAAGATGAGATCCGCGGCGTACCAACGGGCTTCCCTGATCTCGACAACCTCCTTGCCGGCCTGCAAAAAAGCGACCTTATCATCCTTGCGGCGCGACCAAGTATGGGTAAGACGACGTTTGCGCTCGATATTGTGCGCAATGTTGCGCTCTCAGGCACACCTGTGGGCATCTTTTCACTTGAAATGTCATCGCAGCAGCTCGTGCAGCGCATGCTCTCTGCAGAAAGTCGTGTCGATGCATGGGCGATCCGTACCGGACACGGCCTTACCAACGCTCACTTCACCACACTCCAAGAAGCAGCAAGTAGACTGCAAAAGGCGCCGATCTATATCGATGACCAAGCTGGCAACTCCATTGTCAAAATGCGCTCTGTCGCACGCCGCCTCAAAGCCGAACACGGTCTCGGACTCATCGTCGTCGACTACCTCCAACTCATGACGACTAGCAAAAACTACGACAACATGGTCAACCAAGTCACCGAAATCTCTCGCTCGCTCAAGCAGCTTGCCCGCGAGCTCGACGTGCCCGTGCTTGCACTCTCCCAGCTCTCTCGTGCCGTCGAAAGCCGTGGCGGCAAACCTCGCCTTTCCGACCTTCGTGACTCAGGATCTATCGAGCAAGACGCTGATCTCGTGATGTTTATCCATCGCGAAGATAGATTTAAGGATGAAAAGGACTTCATCACCGACATCCTGATCGAAAAGCACCGCAATGGTGCAGTCGGATCGGTGCAGCTTCTTTTTGATGCCAAGACGACGTCATTTATCTCCATCGACAAGGCACACGCGCAAGGATTGGTCAGCAAGCCCACAACATTTGACGACTTTTAATGGAACGAAATCTTGAACAACTCGCAAACCTCTTTCTCAAATTCCCGGGCATCGGGAGACGGCAGGCCATGCGCTTTGCGTACTTTATATTGACCCAGCCGGAAAGCTACGTGGCAAGCCTCGCACGCGAGCTCACCAGTGCCCGCAGTCAGGCACACACCTGTACCAAGTGTCAGCGGATCTTTGAAGGAAATGCCGGACTCTGTGAGATCTGTAGCAATCCATCGCGTGACCAATCCCAGCTTCTCATAGTGGAAAAAAGTCAGGACATCGATAGCTTCGGCAAGACCGACTACCACGGGCTCTTCTTTGTACTCGGCGGGCTCATCCCGATCGTCCAAAAGAACGTCCTCGCCGGCACCAACATCGCCCTTCTCAAGGAGCGCGTATCCAAGGAAAGCACCAGTCCCTATGAGGTCATCCTCGCCTTCCCCATCACCCCCAATGGCGAACACACCGATACCGTCGTCCGCGAAATGCTCGCCGTTTACCCGATCTCTATCTCAAGTCTCGGTCGCGGCCTCTCTGCAGGAGCAGAGCTTGAATACGCCGATGCAGAGAGTTTGAATGCGTCGCTTAAGAAGAGAGAATAAAAAAATCCCTTCGTTACTGAAGGGATTTTTTTATTATATAGAAAGGATCTTTACCTTAAGGTATGGTTGGCGGTGGCCATTCTTCTTTTGATAGCGGCTTTTTTGCTTGTATTTCAGCACGATGACCTTGGGTGAGCGGCCGACTACGGTGACTTCGCCAGTTACAGATGCGCCAGCAATGTATGGAGTACCGATCACGGTATCTGCACCGCTGTCAGTGAGGAGTACCTTGTCAAAGGTAACAGAGTCGCCCTTTTTGAGGCCTTCGATCTTTTCGATCTGGATGGTCTCGCCGACTGTTACCTGGTACTGCTTGCCGCCAGTTGCAATCACTGCAAATCCTTCAGCTTTTGGAGCCTTGGGAGCTGTCTTTTTGGTTGGTGTGGTCGCGGTTGCCATATAGGTATTTGAGGCCCTTATTATACTTATTTCCCGCTTGATTGCAAGTCATACCCGCGAAGTGCTGCTATAGATCAGGGCGAAGAGGGATATGGTATAATAATTTCCATGATTTCACGCTACAGCGCGCATGGGCTTACCTGGATCGACCTCGTATCCCCTACTGCCGACGAGACTGCGCACATTGCCGAAGAATTTGAGATCCCAAGTCTGGTCAGCCAAGAGCTCATCGACCACACCTTGCGCTCCAAGGTAGACATGTACCCTAGTTTCCTTTATCTCGTACTCCACTTTCCGCTTATCGACGCAGAAGACAAGGAACAGGAAGTCGACTTCATCGTCGGAGAAAAGTTTATGATCACGGTGCGCTATGAGCAGATGCGCGCGATCGACAGCTTTGCAAAGATCTTTGAACGGCACACGCTGGGCACCCAGATGGCGATGACGGCACACGGGACGTTCTTGTTTATGCAGCTCATTAAGCTCCTCTACCGTTCACTCCTGCATCAGCTCGAGACCATGACCGACGAGCTCAAGCACATCGAGTCACGTATCTTTACCAACAACCAAGTCTCGATCGTCCGCGATATCTCTCGGGCATCGCGCAAGCTGCTTGACTTCAAGCAGTCCACGAGATTTCATGCAGAAGTCCTCGCCTCTTACGAATCTGCAAGCAAGCGACTCTTTGGAGATGAGTACGTCTACTATGGCGAAGTCGTCAACGGCGAATACAAAAAGGTTGCCTCCATTCTCGAAAGTCACCGTGACGTAGTCGCCGAGCTCCAGCGTACCAACGACTCACTCCTCTCTACGAAGTCCAACGAAATCATGAAAAACTTCACCATCATGACCTTTGTCATGCTCCCACTCACGCTCATCACGGGCATCTTTGGGATGAACACCACAAGCGATCTTATCTTTATCAAGTCGATCGATAGCTTCTTCTTTGTGATTGGCGTCATGGGCATTACTGGTCTTGTGCTCTTCTTATTCTTCAAGCTTCGTCGCTGGATCTAGTCTATGTCTCTCAAGCTCTACAACACCAAATCTCGCAGTATTGAGGAATTCGTCCCGCTCAATGGCAACACCGTCACCATGTATGCCTGTGGTCCGACCGTCTACGACTACACGCACATCGGCCATATGCGCAAATACATTGGAGATGATATCTTGCGCCGTACACTGACTCTGCTCGGATATGAGGTGAAGCATGTGATGAATATCACTGATGTAGGGCACCTTTCAGATGATGCAGATAACGGAGATGACAAGCTCGACAAAAAGGCGCGCGCAGAAGGCAAGACTGTCTGGGATATTGCGGCGTTTTATACTGACTACTTCCATACGACGATGCGTGAAGTAAACGTGCTTTCCCCGACTATTGAATCGAAGGCTACCGAACACGTAGAGCAGATGAAATCGCTTGTGGAGAAGCTGCTCGAAAAGGGCTTCGCGTATGAGACCCCACATGCAATCTACTTTGATGTCTCCAAGGACCCACACTACGGTGTGCTCTCAGGACAAAAGATTGCGGAGAAAGAAGTAGCGGTGCGTGACGATGTAGTAGTAGATCCTGACAAAAAGCACCCAGCAGACTTCTCTCTGTGGTTTAAGCGGGTTGGGCACTTTGCAGATCATGCAATGCATTGGCCAAATCCCAAAGGAGTAGAACAAGGTGACGGATTTCCTGGATGGCATATCGAGTGCTCGGCGATGGCGATGCACTATCTCGGTGAGACGATCGACATCCATACGGGCGGTATCGACCATATCCCTGTGCACCACGAAAACGAAATTGCACAGAGTGAATGCGCGACAGGGCACGACTTTGTGAAGTACTGGGTACACCACGACTTCCTTACGGTAGATGGTGTAAAGATGTCCAAAAGTCTCGGAAACTTCTACAACATCGATGACATCATCGCGCGAGGTATCAATCCGCTCGCCACTCGCCTCCTCTTCATGCAGACAAGCTATCGCAAGCCACTCAATTTCTCTTGGGAAGCACTTGAGACTTCAAACATGCAGCTCAAAAAGCTCTATAAATTTGCATCGCACCAAAATGATATTGGCGGTATAAGCTCCATGCACAAGGAGCAATTTATTGAGGCACTGAGTGATGATCTTAATACGGCACGCGCTATTGCTGTCGTATGGGATACAGTCAATTCTTTTGCACTTCCTGACGAGGTTAAGTGGGCAACACTCCTCTATTTCGACCAAATACTCGGTCTCAAACTCGACACCGTGCCAAAGTTTGCTATTACCGATGAAGCAAAAAGTCTTGTGCAAAAGCGTGATGAAGCCAAAGCCTCCAAAGATTTTGCGACTTCAGATCAGATCCGCAATGAACTTATTGCACTTGGATACGACGTGCTTGATACCGCAGAAGGTACGAGGCTTCAGTAAAAATTGAATTTGAACCTGCTATACTTGAGCGGTGAAAACACTAACTCCTCGAGAGCAGTTCATGATGTTCTCAAATCTCTTTCTCATACTTCCTGTTATATCTGCCGCACAGTATCATGAGTGGTTATACTGTTTCTTTGCGAGTGGATTATTTATATTCTCGCCACTTTTTCACTGGTATAGAATCAGTGATACTTCATCAATATATTTTCGTGTATTCAAAAAAGCTGATTGGATATTTGCGATTGGCGCATTTCTGTATATGTACTATTACATCTATGCCTTTATTTCTGGAAGACAACAACTCGCTTTATTTATACTTCTCACGCTTGTTGTATGGTTCTTCTGGTATGGATGGAGACGTGGTGAATATGACACATGGCACCCATGGTTTCATATCGTTGCCCCGATTGTATCATCAGTTATTCTTATCGTTGCGAATTAGACTAATACCCTTACTAACTCGCCATTGCCGGAAGCCTGACCGTAAATGTCGCTCCTTTGCCTAACCCCTCACTCTCGATCGTGATGTCGCCCTTGTGGGCTATCGCAATCTGCTTTGCGAGGTAGAGCCCGAGACCGCTTCCGCCCGTGTTTACCTTGCCTCCCTCGCCGCGTGAGAACTTCTCAAAGAGCTTGTCCTTGGTCTCTGGCGAGATGCCCATGCCGGTGTCTTTCACGGCAAATACGATCTGCTCTTTGCCGATGCGTGAGAGCGAGATCGCGACGGTGCCGCCTTCGGGTGTGTACTTGATGCTGTTGTCGACGAGATTGAGGAAGACTTGCTTGAGCTTGGTCGGGTCGGCAGTTGCCGCAAAGTCGTCACCATGCGCTACAGAGAGCGTGAGGTTGATCTGTTTGCTTTGTGCCGGGATCTGCATTTCGCCATAGAGCGTCTGGACGATGTCGGCTACTTTGGTCGGCATAAATTCGTACTTCATGCCGCCCTGCTCGATTTTGGAGACATTGAGGAGGTCTTCGACGATGTTTGAGAGCCCTTGTGCAGAGGTGTAGATGCGCTGGATCGGCTCGGTGGTCTTGACCGCAAGCTTGCCAAACGAGCCTTCGATCAGCATCGATGCATACCCCTTGATCGCCGTGAGCGGACTGCGCAGCTGGTGGGATGCGAGCGAGAGGAATTCTGTCTTGAGCTTGTCGAGACTCTTGAGCTTGGTGTTTGCAACCTCCAGATCGAGATTGGTTTGTTCGAGGCGCATGCTGAGCTTTTGGAGATTTTCTTTTTGCTGGACTTCTATACGCACTGATCGTACAAGGAAATATCCACTGATCACAAAGAAGATGAGTGTCACCGAACTCAACACGAGGTCAGTTGTATTTGCATTATAAAAGAATCGTGCACCGATCAAGATCGTGATCAGCAGTACGAGTGCCTGCGTTCCAAACAATTTGATGTTGAATGTACGAAACTTCACCATGAGATATCCAAGCAAGATAAAGAATGCGAGCATGCCGACAGGTCCCCATAGGTTGAATTCGTATACTCCAGTGAGCTCTCCATAAAAGTTGGAAAGGAAGAATGTGGCGAGGAGTGCTACTATACCCATAGCAAAAAGCTTGATCTGTTTGCGGTACATAAACGAAGTTTCCTTGTGATATGCGTGTACCCCCAACATCCCAATGAGTACGATGCTCGCCGCCTCGAGTCCATAAATGATATTCCACAAGGGCCCGACTACGCCTTCACAGTTGACGACATCATATGCCGCGACATTTACCGTACTCGGTATAAGGCATGCGGTTAGCGTCCATATACCCACTACGATATATTGCCCGGCTCGCGTGAGATTTCTTTTGTATACAAAAACATACGCCAGACAAAATGCGCTCAAAAACAGTCCGACTTCAAAGAGTGCGGTAAGCTGCCACGCAAACATAAGCACGCTGTGATATGAAGCAACCCACTGCACAAGTATGTTGATCACCCACAAGAAAAAGAACCCTGTCATCGCAAGGAGCATGCGGGACTTGAGGGAGTGATTGTCCTTTTTGTACACGAGCAGTCCAATGATGAGCGAAATGAGGGCGATCGGAATGTATGAATAAAAGAGAAGCTTCGGAGCAGTCGAAAAGTCAAACAATCCCAATACCTGAGGTATTTCGGTGCCACACAAGGCTTGGTTGTACTGTGAAAATAGCATATTACTCTTCTTCTACCGAAGACTCGTCAATAATAGCGAAATCTTTGTGTATCACAGTCTTGTAATACGTGAGCCCAATACTTACGACAACCACAACAATGATAAGTGCCTTGATGATCGGCTTCATGTATCAAGTATAGCGCATCGCTACGGCAATGTAACCATTATTTTTTTGAGCAAAAAGTATGGGCGGTACTTTTCTTTGGCATGGCGAAGTCCTGGGATGCCCAGATCCTGTTCCCAGTTGAGAAACTTTACCCCCTTGGCGTGCATGACTTTTCCTTCTTCCCAGTTGAGGATTTCATATACACCGGGATACACCGATGTGTGTGCCTTCGAAAAGTGTGCGACTGCGTAATGTTTCGGGAGCAACTCGTATGCCGAAAATCCTGCAAGCTCGTCTCCTACATAGAGCGATACAAATACGATATGTGTGTCAGCGAGCCCAAGAAAACGCTCAAATGCCTTAAATTCATTGAGATCAAATGCATGGTTGCCATGCTTTTCGAGTGACCATTTGTGAAATACATCCAAATAATGGTCTTTATTAATCTTGCTGAGCGGTGCGACGACGACCTTGTGCTCTGGAAAGGTACTCAAATACTTGCGGAGCGCTTTGCCTTTGGGGTTTTTGCTCCACTCTCGCATAGTCATGAGGTGATCTGAAAGATATATATAATCCGCATCTGCTCTGTCGTGATGCACGATAAACGGCGAATCTTTGAATGAAAAGTATGGTGCCAATTCTTCGGGGATAAGCTTCAAGAAATTCTGTTTGAAATGTACCTTTGCATACGAAAGAAGTTGGAAGGCAGTTGCGGATACCTTTTTGTCCCCAATGAACGAGAGGAATGGTTCGCCGGTGACATAGTCAGCAAAGAGTACGACGAGATTGCCATTGAGCTTGCTTATCTTGACGGCGTTTTTGATATTCCATACCCAGAGACTTGTGAAGTTGAAATCCGAATACGCTGGAAATACTTTGGTAAGACGTTCAACTGCGCGTTTGTCGGGTAGTTCGAGTGATTTAAACGTAGGAAAGGTTGGGATCATACACCTTTTATATCAAAAACAGCGCACCGGTAATCATAATACACAGCGAGATACCTTTATGGATTAAGGATCTCTTTGAAATGTCTTCTGTTAGTATGCGCGGGAAAAATATAGTGCATACAATGCCTAGCAAAAATACGATAAGGGGTTGCGCGACTTCAATGACAAGTACCAACACAATTGGCACAGATAAGATAGCGTAATTTACAAGCAGGTTTCCGATAATCGTCGTAGACTCTGAAGCAATATTCACTAGGAGTATCTTTTTGCCTGATGTCCGCACCATGCTGAAAAATGCTTCTCGATACTTCTTTATCAACACAAGTACAACTATCCCTGCTATACCCAATCCCAAATGTTCCCAAAATGTTGCCGCCCAAAATCCGCTATCTCTTCCTACAAATTTAAAAAGTACTATCCATATCGCAATAAAGAGCGATGCAAACAGCATGTACAATACTGACCTCCATTTTACGTGGTACCGGATAGATACTGCGGATTTTTCTGTACGGATAGAAAGCACAACACCACCCAATACAACAATGGCGCCCCCGATCATTTGTATATACGTAATAGTTTCTCCTAAGAAAAAATAGCCCAGAATATAGCCGAACAATGGCAGAGTCAAAAACCACGGAATAACACTCGATACATCATCGACGGCAAGGGCCTTGAAGTAGAACATAAGCCATACCAAGTTACAAAACCCAGCAACAAGAAGGATAAGAATGTCGCGGGCACTGAGCGCAAAATTTTTTCCACCAACTAGATAGATAACACCTGCAGCAACCAGTGCAAAAAGACTCGAAAACAACACAAGTGCTCCAATCGAACGGCTTACATTTTTATTTTTTTCAACCAAATAATTGTCCGTAATATTTACTAGGGAATAAAGAAATACGGCAATAAAGGTTAGGAGTATCCACATAGCTTTTACTCCCTTGGCTTAAGCAATGGGAACAGCTGCGTCTCGCGGAGGGGCTTGTCGACGAGAAATGCGAAGAGTCTTTCTCCAAAGCCAAAGCCGAACGTTGGCGGCATACCATGCTCAAGCATGCCGACAAACTCGTCGTCTGCCATCATTGCCTCGTCATCCCCTTCCGCAATGAGCCCTTGCTGAATATCAAATCGGCGCTTTTGTTCGATAGGATCATTGAGTTCGGCATGTGCACGACCCATTTCGCTCCCTCCAATAATGACTTGAAACATGTCGGTTTTGCGTGGATCCTTTTCGCTTGTCTTTGAAAGCGGTGCAACAACGAGAGGATGGTTTATGAGAAATGCCGGCCCACTCACTTGCTTGCGGCAATATTTCCACAATGAATCAGTCATGCGCTCTTTATTCTTGCCATCGTATTTGACGCCGAGTTCGGCAAGTTTTACAGCCATATCTTCAACGGAAGCAGCGAAAATATCGATACCGGTTCGCTTTTGTATTTCATCAGCATAATCGATCTCTACCCACTCATCCTCAAGGTTGAATGTATGACCACGCGTCGTAAACGTCGTCGTACCAGCAACTTCTTTGGCAATCGTTATGAAGAGGTTTTTTACAAGCTCTTTCCCTGTACCTAGATTCATATACGCCGCATAGCACTCCATATTGGTGAACTCTTGTACATGATCAGGACTACTTCCTTCATTGCGATACACCCGACCGATCTCAAAGGTCTTGGGAAATCCTGCAGCCATGAGACGCTTCTGCCAGAGTTCTCCGACTGAGATGCGCATGAAGACATCGAGTGCAAAGTCTTTGTGATGTGTCTTGAATGGATTTGCTTCGGCACCGCCAGTGGTGACTTCGAGCGTCGGTGTTTCGACTTCCATAAAGCCTCGCTCTTTCATAAACGTGCGCGTCACGTCCCAAAACTTCGCTTTCTTTTTAAACATGTCTTGAAGCTCAGGATCAGTCAGGATGTCGAGATATCGCTTGCGGTAGCGTTCGTCTTCGTCAGTGAGGCCGTGCCATTTCTCAGGAAGCGGCAGAAGCGACTTTGCAAGCATGTTCCAGCCAGATACAAATAGTGCTTTCTCTCCGCGCTTAGTGGTGTACGCGATGCCGGTCGCTTCGACAAAGTCGCCAACGTCAGTCGTCTCGTTCCAGAGCTCGTATGCAGCAGTGTCCATCTCATCAGACTTGAGGAAGAGCTGCATGGTGCCCGTGCCATCAAATATATCTGCAAATGCAAGTCCGCCCTGCCCGCGCTTCGACATAATACGCCCTGCGAGTACGGCCGTGTCTTTGGTGCCTTCGTAGAGCGAAAAGCGGTCGATAAACACCTCGATTGTGTCGGTGCGGTTGGTATGAGCGGGATAGGGATTGATACCTTTCTCCTCAAGTATCGCCTTCTTTTTCAGCCGTTCGTCCCGCAGTTCTGGAATGGATGCCATAGTGACTTTAGTATAACAAAATAAGTCTTTTTTGCCTTATTCTAATTTTCTCCCAGGAATAATAGCTGCCAAAATAAGTATAATTGATGTAATACTAATATGAGATGTGTTGAATAAGCTCAAATCGTACCCATATTGTTTATGAACAAAAATACTTACTATTTTTAACAAAAGGAAAAGAATAGCAATAGATACGGCGATCCAATTTTTAGTGAAATCTCGATATCGCTTATATGTTGTGTATGAAATTAATAACACTCCAATAATAAAGACAGGGACGAAATTATTATAAATATCTGAACCTGGATACACGAAAGACAACAAATCGCCACCAAAAAGACCTCCTAATGACCAGAAGAAAAACGAGATCCCAATTCCATATATAATAAATTGAAATCTATTAAACGTTTTATTCTTTAAAAAACTTGATAATCCTTTTACAGTATCAATTTGCGGTACTTGCCAACCTAAATCTGTCCCTTCTTCTTTTGGATCTTGTACAAACATATTATATATTCTCTTTTTTTAGTTCTTCTATTAATTCTTTAGCATGCTTACTCAGTTTCTCCGGCAGCTTGATGTCGAGTTTGATGATGAAATTGCCGCGTTTGCTACCAGAGGTTGGTACACCTTTGTGTTTGAGTGTGATAGTGTCGCCTACTCGTGTACCAGTCGGGATCGACACTTGCTCCATACCATCGAGTGTCTCGACTGCATAGGTCGCACCGAGAAGAGCGTCGGTGAGCTTGATCGGAAGCGTCATGTACAGGTCTTGCCTGTCGCGCTTGATCGTCTTGTGTGGAACGACGGTGACGTGCACGTACAAGTCGCCTGACTGTCCGCCACTGATCGCTTCACCCATACCTGCAAGTCGGAGTGTTTCGCCATTTTGAATACCAGCAGGGACAGTGAGTTTGATCGTGCGTTCTTCGTTGACCACGCCTTTGCCGCGGCAGGTCGCACAAGGATCCTTGGGGATCTTGCCGACGCCATGACATTTGTCACAGATTTGGTTGGTCGCGATCGAGCCGAGGATCGTGCGCTGGATGTTGCGCACTTGGCCCTTGCCGTTACATTGGCTACAGGTCTCGAGACTTGTACCAGGCTTTGCGCCGTTGCCCTTACAGGTGTTGCAAGTACTTGGCTTTTTGATCCTGAGCTCGCGTTCGACACCAAAGATTGCATCCTTGAAGTCAAGCGAGATAGTGGTCTGCAGATCCGCTCCGCGCTGTATGCGACTGCGTCGTCCACCACCAAAGATGTCGCCAAACATATCGCCCAGATCGAATTCGAAGCCCCCGGCACCTTGCTGGAAACCACTAAAATCGAAACCTCCGAAGCCTTGGCTCCCTCCGCCAAAGGCGGACGGCCCTTCAGAGCCGAACTGATCATACTGCGCACGCTTCTGATCATCTGAGAGTACTTGATATGCTTCGTTTACTTCCTTAAACTTTGCCTCGTCGCCGGTGGATTTATCAGGATGGTATTTATGCGCCATTTTGTGGAAGGCCTTTTTGATCTCATCCTTTGACGCACCCTTTTCGATGCCCAGCGTCTTGTAATAGTCCTTACTCATATAGTGATTATACCACGAATGTCAAATAAAGAAACCACCCAGAAACTGAGTGGTTTTTTCTCAAACAATAAAACTTGCAATGAAACAAAATTTACACCTCCCCGAAGGATCTAATCATAGGCTGATGGGTTTAGTGAGAGATATTTCAAAACAAAATAGCACTCGAGGTGCTATTTGTCAATTATCGATGACGCATTGAGACGGTCTTGCCATCTCGCTTTGCCTTCTTCTTTGCAGCAATTTTTCTCTTTTTGTTCATGGAAATACTATAGCATAAATTGGAAATAAAAAAAGCCTTTTAGTTTTTCAAAAGGCTTTTAATGAGGCGTTTTTAAATGAGGAAAAATTTATTTCGGAATAGTCCAACTATTCTTTGCAGAAAATGTTTTATTTTAAAAACCCATTTTTTAAAAAAAGGAGTCAATAAAACAGTAAAGAATAGACTAAAGAACCCAATGCCTGCATTTGCAAGAAAAGCTGCTAGTGCAGGAGTAAAAGCAATGACGGTAACAGTGTAGTTCAAATCTTTTTCATCCAGATACCATAATATTACCAATGAAAAAATTACTATCGGTACAGGTATGCAGGATTGATTTTCTTGGAAGAAAACAATACTAAATCCGAAGAAAAGTATCCAAATTATAAACAAGATGACACCGAGTATTTCCTTGAGAAGTGGCAATAACTTTTTCATATTTAAGATTTTTAGTTAAATAACTTATTTTTTATAAAATACAATATTTTAAAATAAAAGTCAATACATACAAAAAGCCCTATTTCTAAGGCTTTTTGTGAGGTTTGTATTTGAATATCGATTATTCCTTTGGAGCTTCTTCTGTCGTATCAGTCGCCTCAGCATCTTTGGGAGCTGACTCTGCACCTGCTGGAGCTTCTTCTTTTGGTGCATTCTTTGCGATATGTTCGCCGATCTTTTGCATTTCGGTTGAGAGGGCGTTTACCGCCGCATCAAGTGCTGCCTTATCACTTCCCTCCTTTGCTTTCTTTGCTTCATCGATCTTGGCCTGCACCGAAGTCTTGATCTCGTCTGGTATATTTGCGCCGTGTTCTTGCAAAGCTTTCTCAGCTGAGAAGATCATCATATCTGCAGTGTTCTTAGCGTCCGCCATCTCTTTTTTCTTGGCATCATCTGCTGCATTCATCTCTGCATCTTTCTTCATCTTTTCGATGTCTTCTGGAGTGAGGCCACTTGAGGCTTCGATACGGATAGATTGCTCTTTGCCGGTTGCCTTATCCTTTGCTTTGACTGCGAGAATGCCGTTGGAGTCCACATCAAAGGTCACCTCGATCTGTGGAAGTCCGCGGGGAGCTGGCGCAATACCGTCGAGCACAAATCGTCCAAGAGATTTGTTGTCTGCTGCCATTGGGCGCTCACCTTGCGTGATATGGATCTCAACAGACGGCTGGTTATCGGTCGCAGTGGAGAAGATCTGACTCTTTGAACTTGGGATAGTCGTGTTGCGTTCGATGAGCTTGGTCGACACACCGCCCATAGTCTCAATACCGAGACTGAGCGGGATCACATCGAGCAAGAGCACGTCGCGCACATCACCTTGAAGCACACCACCTTGGACTGCCGCACCGAGTGCAACCACTTCGTCTGGGTTGATTGAACGATTGGGTTCTTTGCCAAAGAGCTTCTTTACTTCTTCGACGATCTTGGGCATGCGCGTCTGACCTCCCACAAGGATCACTTCATTGATGTCACTCATCTTGAATCCTGAGGCTTCCACTGCGCGCTTGGTGATGTCGATAGAGCGCGTAATGAATTCGTCTGCGATCTCTTCGAGCTTTGCGCGAGTCATTTTGAGCAAGAGGTGTTGTGGTCCTGCATCGGTACTCGTGATGAACGGGATGTTGATCTCGGTCTCTGTTGTCGTACTGAGCTCGATCTTTGCCTTCTCAGCCGCTTCGTCGAGTCGCTGGCGGGCAAGGGCGTCCTTCATCACGTCGATGCCGGTATCCTTTTTGAATTCGTCGGCGATCCACTGCATGATCTTGAGATCGATGTCGCGTCCTCCCATGAGCGCGTCTCCGTCAGTCGACTTCACTTCGATCGATTGCATGTCGTCGACATCGGACACCTCGAGGATCGAGATATCAAACGTTCCACCTCCGAGGTCGTACACGGCGATCTTTTCATTCTTTTTGCTGTTAAATCCGTATGCGAGTGCTGCAGCAGTTGGTTCGTTGATGATGCGCTTGACGTCAAGACCGGCGATTGCACCCGCGTCTTTGGTCGCCTTGCGCTGTGCGTCGTTGAAGTATGCAGGCACGGTAATGATCGCTTCCGTGATCTTTTCACCGAGCTTTGCTTCGACGTCTGCCTTAATCTTCTGCAAGATCATCGCAGAGACTTCTTCGGGGCGGTATTCTTTGCCGTTCATGGTGACGAGCGCGCCACCATCTGCGCCACTCGTAACCTTAAATGCAGAAGACTTCACTACCTTTTCGATGCCTTCGTCTGAGGCCTTGTGACCCATGAAGCGCTTGATACCGTAGATCGTGTTCTCCGGGTTCGTCACGGCCTGGCGCTTTGCGAGGAGTCCCACGAGTCGGTCACCGTTTTTGCCCACTGCGACGATAGACGGTGTCGTACGTGCACCTTCGATGTTTTCGATAATTTTGGGCTGGCCACCTTCGATGATGGCTACCGCTGAGTTTGTCGTTCCAAGGTCAATTCCAATGATTTTTGGCATAGTTTGAATATATAAATAATTTATAAATATAAGTATTTTGGAGGAATTTCTGTAATTTTACGATAATTTCGCGACCGCAAAATACTTGTACAAAAAGGAGTATAGTGCTACGATTTTGCTATGTCAAGTAATTCTATACGACAAAGCTATTCCAAAAAGCTATTGGCCCTCCTCGGGTCCAAACCAGCCCTCCCAGTAGAGAAACTAGGCGACTGGATAGACGTCTCAGGCACCGAAAAGTATGCGCTTACACGGTCACTGAAGGGCCTCAGGGAAGCAGGACTCGTCGAGTACCACGACTCAGGACAGCAAGAGTATGCCCGTCTCACCCGCGATGGCCGCAAGAAGGCGCACAGCCTCAAGCTCGATGAAGATACCGCCGTGCTAAACCCCAACTGGGATGGCAAATGGCGCATCATCATGCTCGACCTCCCCGAAGACCGCAAAAGCGATCGTGATGGCCTGCGCTATCTGCTCAAAAAGGCAGGCTTTATCCTCCTCAAAAACTCCGTCTGGATCTCTCCCCACCCCTTCGAACACTTCTTTGCAAATATCAAAAAAGACCTCGGTCTAACGACAGAGATCATGATTTTTGTGACGGATACGCTGGATAGCGAAACTGAGAAAGAGTTTTTGAAACTATTAAAATAAATGAAATGGGTTTATAAAGACAAGATAAATTATTATAATAATAAGCAATCCAAGAGCTACCCCAAGAACAATATTAATTGCCCTATATACTTTTTGATTTCTAGTGAAAATACCAATAAGAGAAATTAGTATAAAAACTCCAGACCAAAAAACTTCAGCAAAATTAGCAGTCCCTGTACTATGAAAAGAATCCATTAGAAGAAATATAGGGTATCCAAGACCTATAATTGGTAAAATATATCTCATATTATTTCACTTTTGATTCTAATTTTTCGACACGAATAAGCATGTGCTCTATCTTTTCGTCGTGCTTGGAAGCGGTCATTTCGTTTTGAAACATCCTTTTCCTAAAGTCTTCATGATCAGTATGGATCACTTGAATTTCTTTTAGAATAGAAGTTAGTACTTTCGCTTGTCTTTCAAGTGCATCATTAACAGCCGCAAAAGACTTCGCAATAGACATCATCGCTTTCTCAAAGGTCTTTTCGGTCACATACTTTTCAGTTGTTTTGGCAGCAGCTTTCTTCATTGTTGAGACAGTATACTCCCCGCTTCTGGCAAGGTGCAAACTGGGGATAATTACGCCTTGAGAACGAGCACTGTCACCCTCGCCGGCCGAAGCACCGTCTCCCCGAGCTTATAGCCTTGCTGGAGGATGGTATCGATACGCTGATCAAAGCGTTTGTCCCCTGTCTCTACTTCAGACACCGCTTCATGGTACTTGGGGTCAAAGACATCACCCTTCTCTGCTATAGGCTCGAGGTTGTGCTCCTTGAGCGCATTCATGAGCTGGCTGTAGATATACTCGACACCAGTGCGCCAAGTTGGCTCTACCTTCTCCCAGGCCTCCTTGTTGGACATTGCCATATTGAAGCTATCCACTACCGGAAGCAAGTCTTCGACAAACCGCACGGCAAAGTGCTCACGGAAGCGCTTCTTGTCTTCGTCAGTAGACTTCTGGAGATTGGCATAGTCGGCACGCGCACGCTGCCAGCCGTCGAGATACTCGGTCTTTTCTTTCTCAAGAGTCTTGATCTTTTCTTGGAGTTTTTTGAGCTTGGCGTCCCCAGGGAGCTCATCCCCATCTTCATTGGACTCGACAAACTCAGGGTCGAGCACTACATCTTCATCGTCTTTCATACGGCATCATTATACTGAAAATTGGGAATAAAAAAAGAGCTTGGTTAGAGCTCTTGGGAAGGTAATGTTCTATTGTGTTACTGAATCATTTTGCAGGTTGCACAGTATTGTCGGAAATCGGTATTTGATAGTTCTTTGGGGAAAGGCTGATACCAGATTTTGGGCGACGCACAAATACAACAGCGGTAGACAATTTGTACCAACACTTCTGTAGCACCTTCACTAACAAATGGTAGAAGCTCTTCTTCGCCCGCATCGGCAGAAGAGAATGCAGTTTCTTTTCGCATAAGAAATAGGTGACAACAAAGCCGGGATCTCCCTTGTGCATATGAACGGTACCACCGATCAAATCGGCGGAGAGACTTCCTTCTTCGTCGGATTTGATTTCGAGATGTACAACCTTTTTGGTCAGCAGACCGACCTTTTCGTAATCGGGTACATAAATATCTAAGGTTGCTTTAAGTAAACCACACCCGTCTTCTATTGTTCTTTCACTTGCAATAGACTGCTCCTTCAGAAATTTTTCCCATTCTTCCAGATTTTTCTTTTCCATGAGTGTTTTCCTTTATTGTACATGGAAAATGGCAAAAGAAAAAAGCCTGGTCTATGTACCCAGGCCGAGAAGGCTTACGTATAACCGCGACATGCATGGCACGTAACTTGAGTCACCTTTTATTGAAGCTTCGTATCTATAATACCACACAAAAATCCCCTTTCGGGACTTAGTTGTTTCTTAACGCTTTGTCCACCTTCAGCCTGTCTGGCGACAACGGCTGATGCCCTCTTCGGGGCACCGGAGTAAACGCTAAGTAGTTAACGCTTACTCCACTGTGGACTCTTACGAGCCTTCTTGAGACCGAATTTGCGGCGCTCCTTACTTCGTGGGTCACGCTTGAGGAATCCTTCGCCTTTGAGCTTGGTCTTGTCAGCTTCGTCCTCCTTCACAAGGCCGCGAGAGATGCCGTGACGGACTGCTTCAGCCTGTGAGTGGATGCCTGAGCCAGCCACCTTCACTGATACGGCGTATGCCTTCTCGGTGACTTTAAACGGATCAGTAACGATCTTTTGGAGTTCACTTGTCGGGAAGTATGCCGCAAGATCCTTGTCGTTGATTGTGTAGCTTGCCTTCGTAGCAGGTGTGAGGCGCACGCGAGCAGTTGCAGTCTTGCGTCGGCCGATAGTTTCGATGTATTTCTTTGATGCGGTAGCTGATGCCATATGTATAAAAAGTATTTGGGCTGTTATTCGGTAATAGTGAGGTGCTTCATCATGTCGCGCTTGAGCTTGTTGTCAGGAAGCATGCCCTTCACTGCCTTTTCGATGACTTCCTTGAAGCCTTTGGTAGCTACGACGTGTGCCATAGTGCTCTGCTTGAGACCGCCTGGGTAGCCAGAAAATGAATTGTACGTCTTGGTGAGCATTTTGCGGGGATCGGTCTTGATCTTGGATGCGTTGGTCACGGTCACGAGATGGTTGGGCACGGCGTTCTTTACGAAGTCAGCAGAATTCTTGCCCATGAGAATGCTTGCCACTTCTGTAGCGAGTCGTCCGAGTGATTTATTTGTTGCGTCGATGGTGTAGTTCATATCTATTTGGGTTACTGGACGAATTCGATCACTGCCATCGGAGAGCCGTCACTGAGGCGCTGTACGACCTTGGTGATGCGGGTATAGCCACCTGCACGATCTGCAAACTTGGGGGCAACATCGTCGATGAGGCGAGATACGACTGCTTCGTTGTTGTAGAGACCTGAGAGGAGGACGCGGCGGTTGGCAAGGGTAGGATTTTTGGCCTTCGTCACCATCTTTTCTACCACTGGGCGGATTTCCTTTGCCTTTGCTTCAGTCGTGAGCATGCGTCCGTGCTCGATGAGAGATGCAGCAAGACCGCGGATGAGCGCTACTCGTCCGTTCTTTTCTCGCCCAAATTTTCGTACATTTACATGATGACGCATAGATGACCCTTGTTATACCGTATTATTCCTTCAAAGACAAGCCGAGGGCTCCGAGTGCGTCACGGATCTCTGTGATACCCTTGTCGCCGATACCGTCGATCTCGAGGAGATCAGCTACGTGCTTGCGCGCAACACCGCCGACTGTGCGGATGTTTGCTGCAGTGAGGGCATTGAGGGTACGGGTCGAGAGGCCGATCGTATCGATGCGGTTCTTGAGCACATCGGTAACGTCGACTGAGTCTTCACTCTCTGTCATAGAAGCTGCCCCAGCAGCATCAGTAGCCGCTTCTGCCATCAGAGGAGCCTTCATGCTCATGCGTGACTGTACTTCTTCGATCACGCCAGGAGCGCTGATAGAAACGATCGCTGCGAGCTGCTCGATCATAGTGCCGACTGACTGCTCGAGCGCTTCGCGAGGAGAGATCGTGCCGTCGGTCTCGATGGTCATGCGGAGGCGGTTGAAGTTGGTCTTGTCGCCGACACGCATTTCTTCGACATCGTATGAGACGCGTCGGATAGGAGAAAAGATCGCATCAAGAAAGATCGTACCGATATCAGCCTTTTGCTTGTGGTGTGCTTCGCGAGAGACAAATCCGAGACCCTTTTCGATAGTAAGCTCGATGGTGAGAGATGCCTTGCCGGTGATCTCGCAGATGTACTGGTCAGGATTTGCAACCGTTGCCGCACCCTTTGCGGAGATATCTGCTGCCGTTACCACCTTGGGACCCTTGACTGAAAGGGTGACCTTTTGGGGCTCGTCAGTGGTGAGTGCAAAGCGCACGTTCTTGAGGTTGAGAAGGATTGTGATCACGTCTTCTTTGACGCCGTCGATCGTTGCAAACTCATGACTTACTCCATCGATCTTTACTGCAGTGATCGCAGTACCCGTAAGAGACGAGAGGATGATGCGACGCAGAGAGTTGCCGAGCGTATAGCCGTATCCTGGCACGAGACCGTCTATTTCAAATACGCCTTTGTTGCCTTCTTCGAAGGTAGCTTTTGGTTTGGATGGGAGCATGATGTTGTGTTGGGTCATATGAAAATAAACTATACCATTATTTTGTAAAATCTCCTAATCTGTGTCCTAACGACTGTAGAACTCAAGCACCGTGTCGAGCTGCAGAAATGCTTCGTCGTTCTTGGGCTTGGCGGTGACTTCAGCCGTAAGTGCTTCGGGGCTCCATTTGAGCCAGTTGGGCACGGTGTGTGTTTCACCCTTTTTCTTCATATCTGCAAAGATAACGCTTTTCTTGCTTCCTTCACGCACTGCGATCTTGTCGCCGATACGTACCGCAAGGGACGGGATCGTCACCTTGGTACCATTGACGGTGATGTGACCGTGAGATGCAAGCTGTCGCGCAAAGCGTCGAGTACTTGCAAGGCCGAGACGGTATACGACGTTGTCGAGGCGCGTCTCGAGGAGCTCAAAGAGCTTGTCGGTCACGGGCATACCTTTGGTACTCGTTGCCTTTTGGACGTAGTTGCCGAGCTGGCGCTCTGAAATACCATATGAGAAGCGGACCTTTTGCTTCTCAATGAGCTGGCGGCCGTAGTCAGAGAGCTGCTTGGGGCGCTTGCCTTTTGCGGCTGACTTTTTCATTTCTGATTGGGTGTATTTGGCAGTCTGGCACTTTTCGTATACTCCCGGGCCGAGACGGCGACACATTTTGTATTTTGCAGTAGTCATATAGATGTAGATTATACTCGTCGAGGTTTCTTGGGTTTAGGACCATTGTGCGGCACGGGGGTCCGGTCTTTGATCGATACAAGCTCAATGCCGGTGCCGATAAATCCTCGGATCAAGGGCTCGCGACCAGACCCTACTCCGCGCACAACGACTGCTACATCTTTGATGCCTGCAGCGGTTGCTTTCTCAGCGAGCACTTCACCTACCTTTGAGGCTGCAAAGGGAGTACCTTTCTTGGCCCCCTTAAATCCAAGCGAGCCGGATGATGACCAAAAGAGCGCATTGCCCTTCATGTCTGATACGACTGCCTTGGTGTTGTTAAACGTTGCTTCGATAGAAAGCATGGCGCTCGTCACCTTTTTCTTGGTGGTACGCGCAACTGCTCGACCGCGCATTTGTGCATCGACGAGTTGTCCTTCTTGATTTGTGATACGCTTTTTACCCATATAAATTAGTGATTATGTCTTACTCTCCTTTCGGCGGCCGCTACCCATCGTGTTGCGGACGTTGCCTCGGACCGTGCGAGAGTTGGTCTTGGTGCGCTGGCCGTTGACCGGGAGGCGGCGCATATGGCGGATACCGCGGTATGCTTTGATGTCTTTGAGGCGCTTGATGTTGCCGGCGATTTCACGCTTGAGGTTGCCTTCGATGGTGCGCTCTTCGATAGCCTTGGTGATCGTCTTTTCTTGATCAATAGAGATCTCGGTGGGCTTCGTAGAAGGACTTACTCCTGCATCCTTGAGAATCTTGTGGGCAGTAGTCGTGCCGATACCATAGAGGGTGGTGAGACCGATGTCGAGACGCTTGTCGTTGGGGATGTTGATACCGAGGATACGCATGAATGATAGAATTATTGTGTTGCCTATTGCTTTTGCTTGTGCTTAGGGTTGTCACAGATCACGACCAAATGGCGATTGCGCTTTACAATCTTGCACTTATCACACATCTTTTTTACGGTTGATCTGATCTTCATAAAACGCCTAAAATTTGTAGCCGGGGGATTATATACTATTTATATTCGTCTGACAATACGTCCCTTCCCACCATACGGATCCATGACGACTTCGACGGTATCTCCGATCAATACCTTGATGCGGTGAAGGCGCATTTTGCCTGCCAGGTACGCGATCACGCTTTCGCCTCCCTCGAGTTCAAGCCTGAACATGGTGTTCGGGAGCGCTTCGGTTACGGTTGCTTTGACTGCGTCTTCTGGTGTAGGCATTAAGGGGTTTATAATAACACAAACTTTTGCTCTCGGTCAACTTATCGTGCTTCGACGGTGATCCGCTGCTCTTTGGTAGGGAAAAAGGGCGCCCAAAAGGGGTAGAAATGGTACTCGGCAGTGTCGATCTCGGGGACTGCATTGATGATCTCTCCAAAGGCAGCTTTGCGAGTGCCGACAAGCGAGTCTCGGAGGGATGCAAGCGGCGCCTTGGTGATAATGACACCTTCTCCGCTCACGCGTACATGGATCGTGTCGGGAGTATTTTTGGCATCGGCTGGAAGTGCCGTCACGGGAGTAACTACGAGGTCGCCAAGTGCCGGGATAGAGACGTCGGTATAGGTGTGGTCATTGAGCACATGGTTGGCAATGGCAGTCTCAAAGAGCTCGCGCGGGATGAGATACGTCGTCATCGTACCCTTCATAGTGGCGGGAAATTTCACACTATCGCCACGGAGGTTGACCGAACCTGAGTCAATACTCGGCACCTGGAGGTCGGGATACGTGATGAGCGTCTCGGGGATCTGGGTGCGTGTCTCGCGCTTGAGGCGCTCGGTGAGTTGGGCCTGGAGAGTGGCAATGACATCGCCTTGCTCATCGGCACTGACACTGTGCTTCATACCTTCTTCACCACCTGTGATCGCTCCCGCAGACTGCGCATAGAGACTTTTGCCCCACCCAGCGACAGAGAAGCTTGTACCAGTTGTGTTGTAGGTCGGGCCGACTGCGGTCGCAACTATTGCCGTTGCAGGAGAGGTGCCCGCCGTCTTTACTTTGCCTTTGAGTGTATAGCCAGGGACCGTGACCACTGCGGTGGTTTGATACTTTTTGCCATTTGCGGCAGTGAGCGTCGTCTTGGCCTTGATGGTCTGGGCCTTGGTGCTGTATTCATTAAAGAAGACGACTTTGCCCCGGGCCGTGCTCGTGCTCTGCTCTACCTTTGAGCCATAGACTTGACGCGTCGCTTCACTGGAGACAAGCATGGTCTGAAACGTAAGCCTGCCGACACTCGCCTCCCCTTCATGCGTGAGCTCAAATTCTGCATTCTCCAGCACAAACGGTATGCGACGCTCAGTCACGACTACCTTTACACGAGCGACCTTCATCCCCAGCACATAGAGTATGACTACAAAGATAAGTGCACACCCAAGTATCAGGAGTTTGCGCCACCTGACCGGATGATGATGGCGCGTGATCACGGGACGAGTTACTTCTTCGAGTATAGGATCTTCTGCACCCTTTTTCTTCTTTGCGTTTTCGCTTTGGATGATGTCGTAGAGTTTCATAGGTGTACCGTCTGCTGTGCAAATACTGCGGCGGTTGCAAGGGGGACATCGAGTGCCGTCTGGTCGGCAGTGCGCACAAGCCCGGCAAGCACTGACTCATCGAGGTACTTCACCGTCACCTCTCCGACCGTGCAGCGATGCTTGAGAAATTCATCGGTCGTGAGCACTCGCGTAAAGAGCTGCTGAAACTTGGGATCGGCAGTCACCGTACACTGGGACGGCACACAAAAGCCATAGTGGCCGCCTTCGAGGATCTCGCGAAATGCTGCGCGCCATGTACCAAGAAATGCTTCGATCGCCTTCTCTACGGGCACCACTGCCGACGTATCGAGTTTGCCCAAGCGGTATGCTTCGAGCATGCTGTGCGCTTCGGCAGTGGTGTGCCGACCGATGCTTGCGAGGGTGCGATAGAGCTCAAACGTACCGACCGGAAATGAATGCTGATAGAGCATGATGCCACCCTTGATAAAGGCAACATCGGTGATCTCTTCGCCTACGTCGATGATGATGGACTCTGCGATGCTCGGCATGACGTCTCGCATGACGACATAGGTCGCAAAGGGACTCGTGGTAAAGCTGATGGTGCGCGTACCGTATGCGCGCTGGAGCACGTCGGTAAATCGCTCGAGCACGGGCTTGGGTGCGACGGTAACACTGAGGAAGAGCTCAAGGCTGGTGGCGTGCTTACCAAAGGGTGTGCTCGTCTCGTAGCCGTTGAGCAAGATGCTCGAGATCTGCTTTTCGACAACGACTGAATCGGGGCCAAACGACCCGCCTTCTGCCAGTATCGCCTCGACTTCACGATCGACGAGTCCGTCTACGAGCTTTGAGGTACAGGTAAATGCCTTCTCTTGCTTGTACACTATCGTGCGTGTCTGCGACACATACCAGGGAGATGCGAGGATGACTTGGATATGAGTGGGATGGTGTGCGTCCTTTGCTTTGATCTGCTCCACAATCTGCCCGAGATGCTTCACACCTTCTTCGACAAAGCGCGACATGTTGATGTCGTCTTGGAGCGGGATGTTGGTACGCGCACTTGCAAGCATGACCGGAGCCGCATCCGTCCGCACTACATGCGCACCCGCAACAGAGCTCGAACTGATGTCATACACCGCAAGGACGTTCATACAGCAAGTATACCAAAAGAATGTATAGACAACTACGAAAGTGTTGCCTTAATACGTCGCACGCCTGCACTTGATGCTTCTTCTTTCTGTATTTTGAACGTGCCAAGCACTCCAGTGCGCTCGACGTGTGGTCCTCCGCAAAATTCTTGGGAGAAAACTTTGTCGCTTGCGTCATGGATCATGTACACAGACACCATGTCAGGATATTTGGTGCCAAATTCCATTTCTGCACCCAGTGCCTTTGCCTCCTCGAGGGGCATTTCGCGACGGGTCACGGTGAGGTCTTCGCGGATCTTTTCATTTACCAAGTCTTCTACCTTTTGGAGCTCTTCACTGGTAAGCTTGCGGTCGAAGTTGAAGTCGATGCGAAGTCTCTCCTCTGTAATATTACTCCCCTTTTGGTGAATGTCGGGAGAGACGACTTCTTGTAAAGCCTTGAGAAGCAAGTGATGTGCAGTGTGAAGCTTCGTGGTCATCTCTGAGGTGTTGGCAAGGCCACCCTTAAACTTTTGCTCAGCACCTGCGCGAGATGCGTCTTGGTGAGCCTTCATTTGTGCGTCAAATGCTGCACGATCAATAGAAATTCCCTTTTCTTTTGCGAGTTCTTCGGTGAGTTCTATTGGGAAGCCATAGGTGGTCGCCAAAAGAAACGGGTCTGCACCTTTTTCAAATTCTTTGAGACCGGATTCGAGTGTTTTGGAAAATTTACTTTTTTCAGCAAGAAAAATATCTACTAAATCTTGTTTATTCACTTCAGGATAGTGAGTTTGGTAGTGCCGTTGATAAAGTTCGGGAAGCGAATCAAAAGTTTCGTCTCGCAACCGTATCTTCTTTGATTGCATAACTGCACGCCTAATAATCCGACGAAGAACATACCCTTGATCCTTACTACTTGGAAACACTCCATCAGCAATCAAAAATACAGCGGTTCTGACATGATCTGCAATAATGCGCCCACTTCTTTCATTGTAATCTATTGCGCCCTGTTTTATGTCTGACAGTATAGAAGAAAACATATCCGCCTCGTACACATTGGACTTCCCTTGTACGATCATTGCGATTCTTTCCAAACCTGAACCTGTATCAATGTTTTTTTGGGGAAGCTGTCCGACGACTTTGCCACCCTGTGAGAGATACTGCATAAATACATCGTTCCAAATCTCCACTACATCTCCTCGATCATCCGCAGCCACGTACTCCTCATGCGTCATATCACCGAGCGTGCCGGTCACATCATAAAACATCTCCGTATCGGGTCCGCACGGACCGTTGTCACCAGCGCTCCACCAGTTGTTCTTTTTGGGAAGGAAATAAATTCTGTTTTCTGGAATATATTGCTTCCATATCTCTACCGCCTCCATATCGCGCGGTGCATCCGCATCACCTTCAAACACCGTCACATAGAGTCGTGCTGGATCAAGGCCAAGCCCTTCTTCTTTCGACGTAAGGAATTCATAGCTCCACTTGATCGCGTCGGGTTTGAAATAATCACCAAGCGACCAGTTGCCAAGCATTTCAAAAAATGTGAGGTTTTTATTATTTCCCACTTCTTCGATATCGCCCGTGCGCACGCACTTTTGGCAACTCGCCAGACGAGTGCCTTGCGGATGCTTTTCACCCAAGAGGTATGGCACGAGCGGCTGCATACCTGCGGTATTGAAGAGTACTGAAGGATCGTTTTTGGGTACGAGAGATGCACTGGGCAAAATAGCGTGTCCGCGTGCAGCAAAAAAGTCGAGGAAACGCTGGCGGATCTGAGAGCTTGTCATGCGCCCATACTAGCAAAAAATGGCTAATAAAAAAAGCGCTCCTGTGCGGGCGCCTTAAATCAAAACCTGTGGAAATAGTTTAGCTCACGAAAAAACAAAATACAACAGTAGCTATTACAGCACAAACTACTATCTCTGCGCACTTTATAAAAAGTGGCGATTCTTTTGAAAAAATCGGAATGTGACGAAACATAGGCTGAATTGGTTTAATTAGTGAAAAAAATAACAATCCTTTTTCCACTATACAACATATGCATGGTTTTGCAATTATTTCTTTTTTGACTTCAGCCAATTCTTCGAAAGCTTCTCGAGGCGGTCGATATCTGCTTCGATCCCCTTAAGTCCTGCTTCAAAAAACTTTTTGTCAGTGTTAATGCCAATACTTTTGAATATATCTTTGGGACTCATAGAGTTTCCGGCGGAAAGAAATTGTTCGATTTTTAATTTAAATGAATGATCTTTTTTCCAGTTTTCATATAATGCACGGCTCACAAGTAACCCATAGACATAGGTATACACATAGAACGAATAACGCAAATGCGACCATGCCGTAAATACATACCCATCATCTTCTGTTATTTCAACCGCATTTCCAATATACGATTTAAGATGTTTTTGCATGATCCGTGCCATTTCTTCTTTTGAAAGGTATGCTTTTGATCTGACCCCTTCCTGCAGTTCTTTTTCGCAATTAAAGCATGCTATCTGACGGAACGTCGTAGCGATATCGCGATTGATTCTATCGTGTAAAACGATTATTTGTTGATCATCAGGCAAACCTTTGAGAATTTCATCGACTACAAATTGCTCAAAAAACGTACTCGCGACTTCCGCTACCGAAATCGTATAGTCACCATAGAGCGGATCAAGTGGCTTGCTGAGTTCGGTATGGATTGCATGTCCCATTTCATGAGCAAGTGTTTCAACTGACTTGAGATTATTAACATGATTGAGAAAAACAAAGACAGGCAGTTTACCAAGCCCTGAGCAAAATGCTCCGCCCTTTTTGCCAGTCCGAGGCGACACATCGATTTGTCCTTGTTGTAAGTAAGTATCCAATAGGTCACTATACTTTTGATCAAATTTTGCAAATGCACTTTTTACAATCGACACAGCTGAGTCGAAATTAAATTCTTTTTTTATTTCACCCAAATGAAGATACAGGTCAGAAATTGTAAGTTTTTGTTCTTTTGTTAGTTTTTTGTGAAGAGTGTAATATCGATTGCTAATCGGAAATAGCTTTGTGGTAACCTCAACCAAATCGTTTACTTCCTTTTCATCATTTTCATATTTAAGCACTGTCGCACTATACGGTGTTTTGTATCCACGCAACTCATCACTTACTTTTTGAGTTGCATATATAGCGTTTAACTCTGCTTCAGCAAGGTTTGCAGTGTTTTTGCGAGCAGCAATTACTTTGTAATAAAGCGCGTGTCGTTCATCTTTTTTACGTAAACTCGTATATATCTCAGTTGCTTGAGATAACGATATTTTTTTACCCTTATATTCAACAAGCTGCTCACTGAGTAGCTTAACTTGTGCGTCATACCACATCTTTTCTGCAGGCTGAGAAAGAAGCGAAAAGAGCTGTTCTTCTTTTTCAGTCAAATTATGTGATGCTCGAACAAAGACTTTTTGCAAATAATACCAAAAATGTTTCAATATTTTATCTTGCAGATATTTCTTTTGATTTTCTTTTGGGATTTTTGCAAGTGTCAATTCAAAAAATAACACTTTATTGAATGCTTTACGTTGGCGTTCATTCATCTTAGTTTCCATTGCTGCGGCGTATGTGTTGCTAGTATTGATGCTTTTACACAAACCAAAATACCAAAGTGGTTTATACGTAGAATCTGATAAGAACAACTCATAGTCTTTCAGCGCCTGAAGAAGTTTTGATGTAGTGCTTATAAAGTCCTTTTCTTTATATTTTTTCTCAAAACGTGCACAAGCAGCTTCAATAAATTGCATATCCTTCTCAATAGCAGGGTCCTTTTCGTTTTTATAAAGGAGGCCGAGATTCCATTCAGTCTTATATTTCATACCCGCCATCATACCAAAAAGCCCCTCGTAGGGCTAATGGCGTGAAGTGCTAGAGGGTGGGGTTTTGTTCGTCGTGATCAAAGGGTAATTTGCGGATCTGGCGTTCGAGGAACCACATGACGACAAAGGTGAACAGTGCGAGCACGGTGACCACAACGGCGAGCTTGTAGAGTCCAAAGCCGGCAGCCATGCCGATCCCTGCTGCCACCCAAAGCCCCGACGCAGTCGTGATACCCGAGACGCGTTCACGGTGATGAAAGATTGCACCGACACCGAGAAATCCCGCTGCAGCCACTACTTGTGCGGCGATGCGCATCGGGTCAAAGGTCGCAAACTGATACTGCGCCGTCACCATTTGCGAGATGATCACAAACATCGCAGCACCCATCGAGATGAGCGTGTATGTGCGCATGCCCGCAGTCTTGTGCGCGAGAAATCGCTCGATACCGAGCACCATGCCAAGCAGCATCGCAACGAGCAGACTCAAGATCATCGGATCATTTAGCAAGCTTTGTATCATATGCACAAAGTATATCGCACTTTATACGACTTCATCAATGATCCCGCCGCCCACAAGCACCTCACCATCATAGATCACAAGCGATTGTCCGAGTGCGATGAGCCCGTCATAGGCAAGCTGTACTTCCCTATCGCTTAATATTTTTGCTTCGATCAATGTTCCGTGATAGCGGATTTGTGCAGTGTATTTTTTGCTCGTATCAATAGTCTCAATCCAATTTACATCACGAAGCTTGAGTTTTTGTACTCCCGAAACGACAGTTTGAGACTTTGGTGTATGCGAAACAATTACTCTGTTGTGTTCAATATCTTTGCCGATTACATAATATGGCCGATCATCAGAAGTCTTGGCAGTGATAGTAAATCCATGCCGTTCTCCCAGTGTATGGAACCATACGCCATCATGGGTACCGATCACAGCCCCCTTTTCATCGACGACTTCTCCCTGCTTTTGCTCTATATAGTGTGAGAGAAACTCTCGCATATCGACGTCTCCGAGGAAGCAGATACCCTGGCTATCCTTTTTGGTACTTGTAAAAAGCTTTGCTTCTGCTGCAAGCTTGCGTACCTCACCTTTGGGCAAATGTCCGATGGGAAATTGCACATGTGTCAATTCCTCTTTCTGCAACATCCACAAGAAGTATGATTGATCTTTTGATTTATCAATCCCCTTCAGTAATTTTTTGCCGTCAGTTTGCGCATAATGCCCTGTCGCGACTGCATCAGCCCCGAGAGACTGCGCATACTCCCACAGGACGCCAAACTTGATCACACGATTGCACAGCACATCAGGGTTGGGTGTGCGACCTGCGCGGTATTCATTGATCATATACTCGGCCACGCCGTCCTTGTACGCTTGCTCTGCATCGAGGAAGTGGAATGGAATATCAAGGGAGGCACACACTCGCATCGCATCGCGCTTTTCATCAAGCCATGTGCACGGCAACCACTCAGGTGACCACGTCTTTACAAAGACGCCATGGACGTCATGGCGTTGCTGCTTGAGTAGATATGCCACAACAGACGAGTCTACTCCGCCTGATACGCCGACTACAATTTTTTGCTTTCGCTTATTCACGAACTGATACTACCATATATTTGACAAAATAACGATTTGAGTTAGAGTATGAAAAATAATTCACTATGCTAAAAATTCAAATTCGTAGGACTATTACAACTCTTATCAATCCTTCAAACTTCACCGTTGACAGCAACAGTCACGACAAAAAAGTAAATGAATTCCTGGAAAAACTTACAGCAACAGACGACTTTGAAACATCTGTTCGACACGAGGAAATAGGTATACAGAATGGAGTATTTTTCGTTTCAGTTTTTCTCAGCAGTTTTTATAAGAACAAGAAAGAGTTATACGAAAAAATCGTCAGCGAAGCTGCAAAATAACCTTTTAACACACCGTCATTAATTGGTGTGTTTTATTTTAAATTCAAAAGTTTCTTAAATACCTCAAAAGTAGCATAGGCGTCTGCAAAGGCACTATGCGCTTTTTTATTTTCGATGCCGTACTTTTCACAAAGCGCGCGGAGTGAGAGCTTGCCCATGTCGTCGTTGTTCTGCAAGATGCCAAATGCAAGTGCGAGCGTGTCGAGCTTGTGATAGTGAAATTTATCCTCGATGCCATAGCGCTTGAGATTTGCTTCGATAAATCCATAATCAAACACGATATTGTGCGCGACAAACACTGCTCCCTCAGTCTTCTTTACAAATGTATTGAGCGCGTCTTCGATCGATACTGCAAATATCCAATCAGCTTCGTTGTAGCCGTTGATCCGCAGTGCCTGTGCATCGGCAGTCTCGATGTGCTTGGGCATGATCTTGAGATCGAGCTGATCGATGACTTCCAGTGTGTCATCTCGCAGGCGCGCGATGACGACCCCGAGTTCGATGATCTCACCCTTTTCATGATCAAGGCCAGTCGTTTCGATGTCGACAAATGCGAGCGGTTGCTGAAGTATCATAGGAAGCTGAGTATAGCGTTTATCTGAGATACTTTGCAATGTTGGCTTGGTGTTCCTTGTAGGTCTTGGCAAAGTGCACACCACCGTCTCGATCGTGGAGATAATAGTAGTAGTCAGATGGCACTGGAGCTGCGGCAGCCTTGATCGCATCGAGTCCGGGATTGCTGATCGGGCCGGGTGGGAGGCCTTTGTTCTTGTAGGTATTGTACGGAGAGTTTGAGGCGAGGTCTTTGCGCGTGAGTTCACTCGACTCCTTGCCAAGCGTGTACAAGAACGGTGCATCCACTTGCATCGCCATACCTTCATCAATGCGCTTCCACAGGATGCCTGAGATGATCGGCATTTCTTCGGCCTTGTTTGCTTCTTTCTCGATGATAGAGGCCATGATGATGATGTCCTTTTGACTTCGACCAGAAGTACGCATGCTCTGCTGAAGTGGGACAAGCTGCTCTTCGAAGTTGCGCTTCAAGAGCGCCACCACGACATCCGGCGTCACTGAGGGGAAGAAGCTGTAGGTGTCTGGGAAGAGATAGCCTTCGGACTCTTTGGCAAGCGTCAAGAAGAGTGCCGTATCAAAGTCTGGAAGTGTTGCACCAAGCCGATCGCTCATTTGCTTGGCAGTGAAGCCTTCGGGAAAGGTTACCTTTTTGCGATCGATCCCAAACTGCCGTCCCGAGATGCGAAGCGCAATCTCAAGCGCAGACGCCGGCTTTTTGAAATAGTATTCGCCTTCGCTCGTGCGCCGCTCGCTCCCAAGTGCGATCATAAGCATCTCAAACGGCTTTGTGTATCTGATGGCGTGGGCATCTTGGAGCTCATGCGATATGGAGAAGAGGCTCTGCCCTTCTTCGATCGTGAGGCGATACGGGACCGGGAAATCGCTTGGCGGCGCAATAAGTGCACGCACGCCGATCCAGATTGCTGCGAGTACTATGATGATCCCAATGAGTTTCAATAGTCGTCTCATACTTAGATAGGGAGGTTTGCAGGCGGTTCGCCTTTCTTGGACTCGATGCGCGTAAACGTCGGCGTCTCTGCAACACGTCCTGGGAGGTGGAAGAGCGTAGCGAGCTCTTCACTCGTAAGCAAAAATCCATCACTGCCGCCCTTTTCAGGATGACTGAAGTATCGTTCGATCTTGTCAAAGCGAAATGGCCGATAGAAATATTCGCGGTCTTTGTAGTCGCCAAGATAGTGCTTTTTCATCTTTTTTACTTTGCGATCAAAGGGATCTTTCCATGGCATGGCGTCGGGCGTCTTGGTAAGGTCAAACATAGAGAGCGCGTTCATATCTTCTGACGTGCTGTACTGGCGAAACATTGCCGTGAACGCAGAGATAGTGTTGCCACTAAAGTTTTCCTTTTTGGCGACGTAGAGCACTCTGATACCACAATCAAACCCTGCCTTGTTGCGATGGCGCTCGATCGACTCGATCACCTGTTGTTCGCCTTTGGTGAGTCTGCCGCTGACTGTCTTGCCTTCTTCATCTTTGGTATTTGCCTTTGCCTTGAGCTCCTCGACGATCTCACGACTCTTGTCTTGCCATGACTGTCCTTCGCCCTTTTTGGTCGTATGACGCTTCACTGCCTGGCGGAAGTTGATCTGCACCCAGATATGCTCCCCAATACCGATCGAGCCCATCGTCTCAAGGGTGGGCGTGATCGGATCGATGCGCTGCTCTTCTTCGAGTGAGCCGATGGCGCGATCAAGGCCAAAGTCGATATAGCTTTTGATCGGATATGGATCGTCCTTTTTGAGCTTGAGGTTGTAGGCAAAGAGATTGACGAGACCAGAGCTAAAGTCAGGGATTTTCTTGGTATAGTCTTCGACTTCTCTTACTTCTGCCTGTGGGTACTGCGCATAGAGCTGTGCTTCAAATGCCTTTTTGAATTTCTTGGCACATCTGACGTAAAAGTGAATCTTGCCTTCAGTCGATACGATCTCAAGCGAGTAGTACTGTGCGAGCTCACCTTTCCAGTACTTTTCGTACCAGTTGCCGGCACCTCCGCCGTTGAACACATTGAGTACGAGCTCCATCGCTTCGGGAGATTTAAACACTTCTTTGGGCGGGGTGATCTCGAGGATGACCCAATCCACTGATCGCAGATACACCATGTTGATGTACGTGACCCAGAGATTCCACGCGAGCATGGCAATGACGACAAACACTCCTGCGATAACCGCGTAGTGAATGAGCGTCGCAGCGAGTGGTTCCATATAGCGATAAGTATAGCAAACAATTAGGAGCGCACGAATGTAATCGGGATGCGAAGCGTGTTGGTTTGGCCTTGGGTTTGTGCGGGCACGAGTATGAGAAACCCTTTGCTCGTCGCCGGCTGCGTGGTCAATGGAATCGTCGCATCGACATATGCGCTTTCGTACTGCTTGTTGATCGGCGGCACTGTCACATAGGGCGAGAGTGTCTTGCCGCGCGAGTCGATCACCTGTGCATACATCGCCACTGTCTCAGTCGGCACCCATGCACAGCCTTCGATGCGCCCCGTGAGACTGACAAAGCTTGTGACCTTTTCAAGCGAGTGCGGGCGCGATAGTACGAGTCCGCAGGTGTCGCCTTCGACCTGTGTCGAGGTATCTTTGGAGACTGGTTGTGCAGTATCGGGAGTTGAGGTGAATCCGTTTTGGAGCTGGGTCATGAAGCCGATCGCAAGTACGGCGACCACTATGATCTCAAGTGCGCTCCATCCGCCTCCGCCACTTGGTGCATCTGCCATATGCAGATAGTGTAGCATGCAAAAACCCTCTTTTGTAAGAGGGCTTCTGAAAAAATGGTGTGTCTTATTTGGCTACAGTATATCGTCCGTCGCTCATCTTTTTGAAATACTTTGCATTCTGGAGATTGACGAGGATGGTGTTCTTTTTGAGGAAGCGTTCTTTGAGTACGCGGTCGATCACGTCTTCTTTGGTGAGTGGTCCTTCTTTGACCAAGATCTCCTTGATCACATCGCGCACGATGCCAGGCTTGTAGCCCCATTCAGCCAGTGCGTAGTAGCCGCGGCCGACGAGTACAAAGCGTGAGTCTTTGATGAGCTCGTTGTGAGTGGTTGCCACATGCGTCTTCTTGCCAAAGGTATCCTGGATCGCCTTTGCCACTTCGCGGAAGTGCATCGGAGAGCCATGCTTGCGCATGATAAGGAAGGCGTAGTCCTTGATACCGCGCGTCTTGATGTTTTGTGACTGCGCGGGACCCCATTCGCCGAGCGGATTTTTGGCGATTTTCTTTGAGATATTGAGCCAGCGGCGTGCAATCTCTTCGTTTTTGTACTGTTCAGCTACGTCCTTTACTTCTTTGAGAAATCTCGCAACGAGGTCTTCTTCGGAGAGGAGCTCCTTGTCATCGAGCGTGCTGTATACGCTGTGGAGCGCTTCGTGTACTGCATCAGAGAGCTTTTCATCCACCGTCCATCGAGCCATGAAGTGTTCGTCTTCCTTCATGCTCTTAAATTCATCTCCGAGTACGAGATAAAATCGCACATGGTTTTGTACTGACTTATCTTTTGAGATAAATGAGAGAAAGTCATCTTCGTGGACCATCGCACCTGCTGTCTCGATGAGACCCTTGAGCTCACTAAATGTTTTGTGCTCAGCCTTAAACGAGTCACTCTTGCGGATCGCAGCGAGCGCCGCGTTTTCGATTTGGCGTACGCGCTCACGGGTGATGGAATACTTTTTGCCGATCGCCTCGAGTGTCTTGGAGTCAGCGCTATCGGTAAGGCCGTAACGGTTGACAATGATGTCGTATGCGCGGTCCTGAAGGTTGCTGAGGAGTCGCTTGGTGACTTGTTTAGGTTTGAAACTGATAACTGCTGCCATAAATATGTGGTGGATTACTCAATAAATTTGTATTGGTATATCCTACTTTATCATGGATGTACAAAAAGTCAAACCCGGTGTCAAGTGAAAAATAACCTTTAATTTTCAAACCTTTTAGAGCGCGTTGCGTATATCCCCGATCGTCAGTACGACCATGAGCGTGATCAAAAGCAAGAATCCCGCCGTATGGATGATGCCGACGACTGTCGGACTAAATTTGCGCCGCGTAATAGCCTCTCCCCACACCACGACCAGTCGTCCTCCATCGAGCGCCGGGAAGGGCAAGATGTTGAGGACCGCGAGATTGAGTGAGATCGTCGCCGTAAATGCGAGCAAATACGTCAGTCCAAAGGTAGCCGCAGTCCCTACTTCGCGTGCAAGGCCGACTGGTCCTACCAATCCTTTGACCGAGCCTTCTCCCGTAAAGAGTCCACCGAGCAAGTGACCAATTGTGCTAAATATTTGCCCGATCAAATGCACTGATTGTGTCCATGCAGATCCGATCGCTGGGAAGAGCGATTGCTTTACCGTACCGATCGGCTCAATGCTCACACCGATCAATCGCGTGCCGTCGCTTTCGCGTGGAGTAATGGTCTTTGTCGTTTCTACACCCTGATGTACATAGGTGATCGTTACGGGATCTTTGGAAGATTGAATCGCAGTGCGGATAGCATCAGTATCAAGCACTGACACGTCTTTCTTTCCTACCACAAGTGACGTGATCGTGTCACCTACCTCGATCCCCGCTTCTTGGACCGCCCCGCCTTCAACTATAGATATCACTGTGGGTGTACCAGTCGGCGTGATACCCGGAAGCCCGATCACGTTTGCGATCGCAAAGAGGACTACTGCAAGCACAAAGTTCATGATGACTCCTGCGACAAGCACGAGCGACTTCTTGTACCACGGCTTTGCATCAAACTGCCGATCTCGAGGCACGTCTGTCTCAAGCCCATTCTCTCCCGCGATCTTTACAAAGCCGCCGATCGGGAGTGCGTTGATCGAGTACTTGGTCTCACCCCTCTTGAAGCTCCACAGCCTCGGCGGTATCCCAAATCCAAATTCTTCGACCAACATCCCGCTCTTCTTGGCCGTAATATAGTGCCCCCATTCATGCACGAGCACGCAGACGAGGAGGACGAGTATAAATATAATGACAGTCATGCGATGGATTATACAGGAAAAATAAAAAAGCTCTCCAATAAATGGAAAGCTTTGTAATTTAACCCTGCGATATTCTTAGGCTGCCTTTCTGAAATTCCTTCTGATGTATTCAGTTTGGTCCGGTTGGTCAAATTTTAAATTAAAGATAGTTTGCAAAACTGCACCTTCTGCCTCTTTTTGGGATTCAACAAAATTTTTATCATTTGACAATAAAGCGTTACTAAGATCCCAATTGGCAGCTTCTAATTCGTAGAGATTGGAAAGAAACGCTGTTGCAGCAAGAGAAGGCATACTCCAAACCATTTTTACAAATGAGTCATGTGCCGATACTCCGTAGTCTTTTTTGATACCATCAGCAATTTTGTTAAGCAAATCGATATTAAGATCAGAAGTAGTTGCCCGCCTTCCAGAATAATACCCAGGACTTGAATCCATTTGGTTTCCAGTCCAAAAACAAACAAATTGTCTTATGTCCATAAGTTAAATTTTTATATGAAAGATCAGTTACTAATACATAGTAACATTTATTGAAAATATGTCAATATTTAGAATTTAGCTCTGTATCTCAGTCTCCTTCCGTGCAAAAGTTGCTTCAAGTGTAGAGTTCGCAGTATCTACAAGCTTCTGTAGGTCATCTTTGGCAGAGCGAAATGTGTCTTCGGGGAGGTCCTGGCCTTTGAGGGTATCAAGCTGTGCTTCGCGTGCTTTGCGGATCGTGATGCGGGCGTCTTCGAGCTTGTCCTTGGCGATCTTGGCAAGCTGGTTGCGCGTCTCAGTCGTGAGTGCGGGGATGATCACGCGTACGCCGAGGTCATCTACCGCAATCGAGAAGCCGAGGTTTGCAGCATGGAGTGCGCGTTCGATATCCTTGATCTGGCTTTTGTCCCATGGAGCGACACGAAGTGTCTTGGGGTCTTCGATGGTGATACTTGCGACGTTTTTGATCGGCTGCCATGCGCCATAGCTCTCTACCTGCACGCCATCAAGGAGTGCCGGTGCAGCACGCCCGGTATGGATCTGACTGTATTCTTTGATCAGCCATTCATCTGCCTGCTTTGCTTCTGCTTTGAATTTGTCTAGGTTGTACATGGGGAGATTGTATCATAAAAAAGCCCCAATAATGGGGCTGGGCTTGTTTAGCATTTTTGTTCATATTCAGGAACGTACCAATGGTGTTTGCCAGTGTAGTTTGCTATATTTCGATAAAAGTTAATTTTTTCTTTTGTCGTAATATTAGTGGCAACAACAACCATTACTTTTGTTTTGTTGGGTGTGATCCGAGTATCGACCACCTCAAAAAGGTCTTTAGGAGTAATGACGATATGCTGCTCTGTCACAGTAAAATAACAATACCGTGATTTATGAGCGCCGACATCGTACCCTTCGGGTGCAAGTGAACCATCTGGCATTCTGATAAGGTATGCTTCTTCTTTTTGTTTAAAACAAAATGTATCGCCACGTTTTAATGCTTTTGCCATACAATATATTTTTTGTAACACTACTGCTGCCCCTTTTGATTGTCAATATGATACGATGGACCTATATGCACCCCACCCTCCACGCTGCCTCAGCTCGGATCCGCACGAGCATCCCCGAGCTGTGCGCACAAATACTACTTGTATTTATCGTCCCCATCATCCTCATCAATACGGGCGTGCTCCCCATCCAGCACCGCGTCGCAATACTGACCGTGCTTGTTGGACTTCTCTTCATCGTGCTCATCATGGAGAAATGGAATTTCAAAATGCTCGGCTTTGGCAAAGTATCGCGCAAGGCCATGCTTGCCTACACACTTTTTACACTTGCAGGTGTAGCTCTCATTGCGGTGACTGGTCGACACATCGGCACCCCTATCGAGGGCAGCTGGTGGCAGTACCCGCATTTCCTCTACCTATTTTTCCTCGTGTCTGCCACCCAAGAGATCGCGTATCGCGGCTACCTCATGCCCGCACTTGCGACCTTTGAAAAGTCTCCCGTCGCACTCATCCTTACCAACGCAGCACTCTTTACCTTTCTCCACTCCATATTTCCCAACTATTTGATGAATCTCCCACTCGCCTTTGTCGGCGGCATTGCCTTTGCGTGGATTTATCTCAAGTATCCCAATACGCTCCTCATCATCCTATCTCATGCCGTGCTCAACTTTGCGGCAGTGTGGTATGGATTCTTTACGCTTGCAGGCGGACTGTAATCCACAGGCAGTATGGTGCAAAGAGGAGTATACTGAGAAGGTACTTATTATTTATTTGATTAATTATATTTTTATGCACAAGCTCGCGTATATATTACTTATTATCGGTGGACTCAACTGGCTCCTCGTCGGTATCATCGGCTGGGATGTCGGCATGCTCTTTGGTGGTATGACGGCAGTCGTCTCTCGCATCATCTACGTCCTCGTCGGACTCTCAGCGATCTATGAGATCTTTTCTCACAAAAATAGCTGCAAGACCTGCGAAGTGAAGCCAATGGGCGGATCACAGATGTAATAAAGAAACCCCGGGGACAACTCCTTGGGGTTTTCTTATATCTGCATAAAAAGTAAGAGATACTTGACAAATATTTATATTCATGTAATATACGAACAAAACAAAAAACCATTAATTTCAATGAAAAAGATGTTCAAAACAGATTGGTTTGCAGCGATATGCACCATAGTCGTTATTGTATTAGGAATACGAGGAGTTATATGGATTATCCAACACCCATACATCCTTGTTGGAATGGCAATAGCGGGCACATTCTTTGCGCTAAATGCAGATAATCTTGCAAAACCAATCACAATCCCCCGACTGATTCACAAACGTACCTCACTCAAGAAAATCCCCGAGGTGTCAGCTGCGGCTGCGTAACAACATTATGTACAAGATGTAAACAAAGGCAGTGCTTTATACAAGCACTGCCTCTTTTATTTACAAGACTGCCGTCGCTACATACTCCATCACAAACTTGGTCGGAAGGTTTGCCCTAAAGAGCATGTGTTTGGCTTCATAGACGGCGCGAGCTTTGAGGGGATCAGTCTTTGTTTGGAGTTCGAGCTCGTCGAGGAGCTTGAGTGCGAGTGCACGGCGCGTTGCAGCGTCTTCTTCTCCATCGCTCGAAAGCTCCTTTTTGATGTATTCAAACACTTCTTTTTGCGAATGCTTCGTAGTATCTACCTGCGCACGCTCCGTTTGCAAAAGCACGACACGTGATCTGATAGTAAGTGGTAGGACATATGGATAAGGAGTTATCAAAATAATAGTTGTCTGTAGATCTGGTTCTTCGAGTGCCTTGAGCAAGACCTGTGCTGCATCTGGACTAAAGACTGAGAAATGCACTACCATCACGCGCTCACTGCCATCACCTTCGACTGCAAACTGTGCGAGCGAGCGCGCATGATCGATCGTAAATCGAGAGACCGACAGTCCGTGGACCAGTGGATACGTCTGCTCCAAGTCATCGACAAGGGATTGAAAAGACACACCGTCGCCTTGGAGGAGAAATATGCGTTGGGGGAGGTATGAGGAGAAATCTACCATGAAAGAAGTATAGTCTATATTGGAGATAATTGACAAAATGATTGTAAAATTGTAAAGTCACAAAAAATTAAAAACAATGAAAATGCAGCAAAAAATACTAGTCTTATTTTTTATAGCTATTTTTTTATTCTCCTGTTCGGAAGAACGAATAATTGATCCAAATAGTAAAAAGATGTATCGGATCACAACAGTGTGTACCGAGGCACACAGAGAAACACTGTACGGATATGAGTATGATTACAATATACTTTCAGGGAAATGGGAATACTTTTATGGCCCACATGAAAAAACTATATGTGATTCATATAGAACAGACACTGTTGAAATTGATAATTAAATTTTGGAATAAAAAATAAAACGAGCAATACCTTCATTATTGAAGGTATTTTTATTTACCGAATCTTATCTCTTCATCAATATCGATCTCTTATACTCATCCATATGATCAAGCAGTATTCCCGCTCCTCGCACGACTGAGTAGAGGGCATCGTCTGCGACACGCACTTTGATGCCCGTTTGCTGTTCGATGAGTGCAGGGAGATGTGCGAGACCACTGGTGCCGCCGGTCATCACGATGCCGTTGTCGATGATGTCACTTGCGAGCTCGGGAGGGGTGAGCTCGAGGACGGATTTGATCGCCTTGATGATGAGCTTGAGCTCGTAGTCGATGGCTTTGACGAGTTCGTTGGTCGAGATCTTGAGCGTCGAAGGCAACCCCGACACACTATCGCGCCCCTTTACTTCCCCTGTCGTATCGGGATTGATGGGGAGTGCTGAGGCAAGTGTCTTTTTGATTTCTTCGGCAGTTTGGTCGCCGATGTAGACGTTGTATGTACGCTTGATGTAGTCGACGATGGCTTGGTCGAGCTTGTTGCCGGCGCATTTCACAGACGTCGACGCAACGATCCCTCCAAGTGAGATCACCGCGATGTCAGTCGTGCCGCCGCCTGAGTCGATGATCATGCACCCCTTTGCTTCATTGATCGGCACATCTGCGCCGAGTGCCGCAAGCACCGCTTCCTTTACGATCGTCGCGCTCTTTGCCCCCGCCTTCATGGTGGCCTCGATGACGGCACGGCGCTCAGTAGAAGTAATGCCTGCGGGCACTGAGACGAGCACGTCGGGCTTAAACAGTGTCGTGCGACCCAAGGCTTTGGTCAAAAAGTAGCGGAGCAATGCGTAGGTGATCGTGTAGTCGGCGATCGCACCGTCTTGCATGGGACGGTATACGACGATGGTATCAGGGGTCTTGCCGATCATATCTTTGGCCTCCGCTCCGATTGCCACGATCTTTTTGGTGGACTGATCGACGGCGACCACGGTGGGCTCATCAAGTACGACCCCCTTGCCTGAGACATAGACAAGGGTGTTGGTCGTGCCGAGATCGATGCCGATTTGTTTGCTTCCTTTCCACATAGTGCGTACTGATAGTATAGTGCATCTATGCATGTAGCAACAATTATCCCTATCGCGCGGGGTATCCCCTTTGATATGTTGACCTACTATTGCCCGGACGCGCTCGCTCCTGGCACGCTCGTGTCGATCCCCTTTGGCAAACAGCTCATCATCGGCATCGTCGTCGAGACCACGCCGCTTGCAGAAGCCAAGACACTGATCAAGCAAGCCTCCTTTGCCCTCAAGAAAGTAAAGCAAGTCCTCGGCTATCTCCCCTTCTTTGCACAGGCGATCACTGCGCTCCAGATCACCGCAACACACGCACTGGCGCCAGTGGGTGCAGTGGCAGGCAGCACGATCCCGCAATTTCTCTTTGAATACATGCAAGGTGAGAAGCTCAGTGACCTGCTCGCTACTACCGACGCCAAGCCCAAACGATATACAGAATCAGTCATCGCCGCTACCACCCTCGACCGCACCGATCAGTACAAACGCATCATCCGAAGCGCGTTTGCCGCAGACGAGAGCGTGTTCTTTGTGGCACCCACGATCCGCGCACTGACGATGTGGCAAGAGCGTTTGGAAAAAGGAATACAGAAACACATCGTCGTGCTTCACAGCAAGACGACTAAGAAAGCATTGCGAAGTGCCTTTGCGCAGATCAAAGGTAGTGAGCGCCCACTCCTCGTCTTTGTCACCCCAGGGTTCTTTGTGGTGCCGCGCAAAGATCTCGGCGTGGTGATCGCCGAAGACGAAAGCAGCAATCTATATCGCACCAATGACCGCTTTGCCATCGACACACGCATCTTGATCCGAGAATTTTGCACTGCTGCCGGTCTCTCTCTCACATGGGGCGATACGATCCCGCGATTGGAAACATTGAAGCGTTTGGAGCGCGACCATTTCCCGCGCTCGTATATCCCCGACAAACTCCACGTCGTACCCGTCGAGCACTATCGCACCATACTCCCAAGCGAGGTCATGGATCTCATCCGCCATGGGCAGAAAAAGAAGTATAGATTATTTGTATATACAAACAGAAAGGGTATTGCGCCGCTTTCGCGCTGTGCGGATTGCAGCACTATCGTCACGTGCCCGACCTGTAGCCTGCCAGTCATACTCAGAAACCGCATAAATAAAAACGGAGAAAGCGAGCGGTACTTCGTCTGCACGCACTGCGGCGACACACTTCCTGCGACTCATATCTGTACACACTGTGGGAGCTGGAACATCACCCCGACCATGATCGGCACGGAGAGCTTGCACGCAGAGATCGCCTCTCTCGTCGGAGCAGAGCATGTCGTTGCAGTAGACGATGACATTACTCCGGACAGTGCGACGATCGAGACACTTATCAAAGAAATCCAATCCAAGAAGTTTGTCGTAGTCGTGGGTACAAATAAAGTACTTCCGTATCTCAAAGGCATCCACTATACGCTCATCCCATACATCGATCGCATCCTCTCCATACCCGCACTCTCGACCACCGAGACCGTCTTGCGCCTCGTCATGGAATGCAATGAGAAGTCCAGTGAAGGCGTCATCGTCTGCACGCGCAATGCAGATTTCCCATTGCTCAAGCAACTCGCCGGCCAAAAGCTCAACACCATCATTGGCGAAGAGCTCAGCCTCAGACAGGAGCTCGGCTATCCGCCCTTTGGACTGATCGTAAAGATCTCCATGACTGCACCCGTCGCCCACATTGGCGCCATCCGAGAACGCGTGAACGAATACTTCGAAGGTACCGACATCACCCCCATCCCGCCGCGTCGCATCTCCGTCGGCTCCATGAAAATCCTCATGACCTGGATCATCAAAGCTCCGCTTTCGTATATAGAAGACGAAGGCTCTGACATCATGCGCTTTCTCGATTCACTTAGATTTCCGTACAAGATAGAGCAAAATCCTGAGAGGTTTTAGTTATTGCGCTATATAGTAAGACATGGTACGATATCGCCCATGTCAACGACTAATATCGAATTGAAGCGAAATGTGAATGAAAACGGACTTTCTTTGATCCGCCGTTTTTCGCGCAAAATGCAAGAATCAGGGATCATCCCCAAAGTGAAAGGCAACCGCTACGCATCTCGTGCAACCACCAAGCTCGCCCAAAAGAACATGCGCCTCAAGAGCCTCGCCCGCCGAAAAGAAGTGGAAAGACTTAAAAAGTTAGGTAAGATGTAAGGGGAGCTGAGGGAGCAGAGCGAACACTCAGTGGACACTTATGCAGATGCTAGCCGAGCACGCAAGGTATATACTCACCAAATAACACTTATGCAGACTCTAGAACTCCACAACCTGTCTGTTTCAATCCAAAATGGCATGCTCCCTGAGGTGCCATTTTTGGCTATTAAGGAAAAAGTGCTTGGCAAAAAGTATGAACTCTCCATTGCATTCGTCTCACCTGCCAAGGCCCAATCGGTCAATATCGAACGTCGCAACAAAGACTACATCCCCAACACCCTTTCATTTGAATTGACCAAGAATAGCGGCGAGATCATCCTCTGTATGAGCGTACTCAAAAAACAGCACAAAGAATGGGGTATGGATCTCCATACGTATATCACCTATATACTCATTCACAGCATGCTTCATTTGAAAGGAATGCTACATGGCGATATAATGGAACGTAAGGAACAGCAGCTGCTCGCGCACTTTGCTGCAACCTCTACTCCTCATGCGACACACCACCACCTGCGGCATTGATATCGGTACCTCCCTCACACGCGTTGTCGTGTGCAATGCTTCTGGTGCCATCATCGGTGCAGGTATCGTCCCTACTCGCGGGATCCGTCATGGCTACGTCATCAGTCGAGACGAAGCAGCTGATAGTCTCTCAGTCGCCATTGGCGACGCCCAGGCCGAGTCTGGCGAGCGCATCCGTTCTGCAAGCCTCGCGATCAGTGGCATCGGCGTCCATGCAGAGTACGCACTCGGTACTGCCATGGTCACCCGTGCGGACTCATACATCAGCAAGCTCGACATCGACAAGGCGATCGCGGACGCAGAAGCGCGCCTTGATCTCAAGAACAAATCCATTCTTCATGCCTTCCCCATCATATTTCGCGTCGATGGCAAGGAGCTCCCGACACGTCCCGAAGGCATCCAGGGCTTCAAGCTTGAGGTCAAAGTGCTCTTCATTACCTGCATCCAGCAACATCTCGACGACATCCTCGCAGTCGCACACGATGCCGGCATCAAGGTGACAAGCATCACGGCGACTCCGATTGCGACACACCATCTCGTACTCTCCGACCTCCAGCGCAACTTTGGTTGTGCACTCATCGACATCGGCGCCGAGACCGTATCAGTCGCGATCTTTGAAAACGGCTCGCTTGCCTCAACTCATGTGTTTGGCATCGGATCTCTCGACATCACCAAGGACATCGCGCTCGGACTTCGCGTCACCCCCGAAGAAGCCGAAAACATCAAGCTCGGCGTCGTAGGATTTAGTACCGTAAACAAAAAGAAACTGGATGAAATAGTAGAAGCTCGGCTTTCTGATATCTTTGAACTCATTGATAAATATCTCAAGAAAATTGGTCGCAGCGGACTTCTCCCCGCAGGAGCTATCATCACAGGCGGCGGTGCACAAATCCCCATGATCGAAAGCGTTGCCAAAAACATGCTTCGCATCCCCGTACGCATTGGGTTTGTAGAATTCCCCACCACTGGCACCGCCAAGACTTCCAAAGACCAGCGCCTCCTTGTCGCCTACGGCGTAGCTACAGGGTCGCTTGATCGACCCTCATCTTCTGGCAGATCCTCTTCTTCCAGATCTTCACGCACTTCTTCAAATTCACTCACCGGCGACCACGATGGCTTCCTCGCCACGATCAAAAATTTCTTTAAGCAGTTGATGCCGTAGAGTCAATCTTTAGTGATTAGTTGTTAGTCTATAAAAAAGTTGACCAATAAAAATAGAGCGCTCCGACAAGAGTGCTCTCAATTATTTTATACATTACTAACTTTTAAGAAAAGATCGCGGAATCCTTTGGTTTGCAGTATCTGCCTAACAAGCTTGGTTTATAAACCACATGTGTTTTATATATGAATAATCCTTTGGTTTGCCAATTATTTAAATTAGCCTAACAAGCCGAGAAGAGCGATCTCATTTAGGAGCTTTCGCGAGACATATACAAGACTACACTTATCTAGGAGCTTTATAAATCGATCATATTTCTAAAAAGTTTTTAAACTGTATCTGCATTTACTATATACTATATTTATAGATTTGTCAATATTGATTGCCCTTTTCTGTCAGTCTGGTAGTATTATGGACATATTCGTTTATCCCCCGTGGAAAGGGAAATCAGATATGGCCAAACTCACCCCTGCAATAGAAACAGCTGCGCGCATCAAAGTCATCGGTATCGGTGGCTCCGGCAAAAACGCCCTCAACCACATGATCGAAAACAAGGTCCGCTCAGTGGAATTTATCGCGATGAACACCGATGTGCAGGACCTCCACAACTCCCTCGCTGAGAAAAAGATTCACTTGGGCAAAAACCTCACCAAAGGCCTCGGTGCTGGCATGAACCCCGAAGTGGGCGCACGTGCCGCTGAGGAGACGAAGGCTGAGATCCAAGACGCCGTCAAGGGCGCAGACATGGTATTCATCGCCTGCGGAATGGGAGGAGGCACCGGTACGGGTGGCGCATCAGTAGTCGCTCGCGCTTCCAAGGAGCAGGGTATCCTCACGGTGGCCGTCGTCACCAAGCCATTCTTCTTTGAGGGCAACCAGCGCATGCGCATCGCAGAGCAAGGTATCGCAGAGCTCGAGCGCGAAGTCGATGCGATCATCGTCATCCCCAATGACCGCTTGCTTGCGATCGCGGGCAAGGACACGACATTTAAGGACGCATTTGCAAAGTGTGATGAAGTGCTCAGACAAGCTGTCGAGGGCATCTCTGAGCTCATTGCGTCTCCTGGCATCATCAACGTCGACTTTGCCGATATGAAGAGCGTGCTCACTGACGCAGGGACTGCGCTCATGGGCGTCGGATTTGCCTCAGGTGATGCTCGTGCCGAGAAAGCTGCGATCCAGGCGATCAACTCTCCGCTCCTCGACATCTCGATCAATGGTGCAAAGGGTGTACTCTTTGCGATCTCAAGTAACGACGACCTCACCATGGCAGAATTCCAAGATGCTGCAAAGGTGATCACCGAGAGCATCGACAAGGATGCACGGGTCATCATCGGTACCATCCTTGATGAGCGCATGAAGAAAGGCGAACTCAAGATCACCGTCATCGCCACCGGCTTCCCTACCGAGACCAAGAAGGGTGCACTCTTCAATCCCAACAACCGCGAGCTCTTTAATAGACAAGAACAAGCCAAGGCACAAATGGCTCCTACCCCCGCAGAAGACATGGGTCCCATGATCCAAAAGCCCGAAATCAAACCAGCTGATGCAGAGCTCTCCGACGAAACCATCGATGAAGACCTCGACAACTTTGGCGCGATACCTGCGTTCTTGAGACGAAATAAGAAGTAATAAGTAGCCAAAAACACCCCCCTGAGTGAGGGTGTTTTTGCTATGGTATACTTGACCCCTATGCAATACGAACTCGTGATCGTGGGAGGAGGACCGGCGGCATGTGCAGCTGCCGTATATGCGGCCAGGAAGCGTCTCAAGACGCTCCTTGTAGCCGAAGAAGTCGGTGGACAGTCGTCAGTATCCAACACTATCTACAACTGGATCGGTACCCCCGAAGTCGGTGGGGGCGAGCTCGCAGCCAACCTCAAGAAACACATCGAGTACTACACGACTCCCGAGCACACCCTCACCCTCGCACTCGGCAAGCGCGTGACTGGTATCGAGAAATCTGGTGAAAATTTTGTGGTGAAGTATGGAGAGACTGAATCAGTCGAGTCCAAGGCCGTATTTGTCGCGACTGGCTCAGCGCACCGCAAGCTCGAGGTCCCTGGTGCTGCAGACTTCGAACATAAAGGCATTATGTATTGCGCGACCTGTGACGGACCACTGTTCTCAGGCATGCCCGTAGTCGTTGTCGGCGGCGGCAATGCAGCACTCGAAGCAGTTGTACAGCTCTCGCAATACTGTTCCCATGTGACACTCCTGCACCGCAGTGAGAATTTTCGTGCTGACACTATCACCGTCGAGACGGCGAGTAAGCTTTCCAATGCGACACTTCTCACCAACATCGACCTCCTCGAGATCAAGGGTGACAAATTTGTCTCAAGTGTTGTGTATAAGGCGAAGGGATCTGAAGAAGTAGTGGAACTCCCTATAAACGCAGTATTTGTCGAGATCGGCCAGATCCCCAACACCGATATCCTGCGCGATGTCGCGCCTATAGATCATGCTGGCAAAGTCATCGTCGACCCTATGAACCAGCGCACCGGCACACTCGGCATCTGGGCTGCCGGCGATTGCACCAACGGCCTCTACCACCAAAACAACATCGCTGCAGGTGATGCCGTGAAAGCGATTGAGGATCTCTACATCTGGATCAAGACTGGGAAGTAAGTATTGGAAACGTGGCAGAGTGGTCTAATGCACTGGTTTCGAAAACCAGCATGTGAGTAATCGCATCGAGAGTTCAAATCTCTCCGTTTCCGCAAATATGTGCCTTCAGTAGGAATCGAACCTACAATTACCCCTTAGGACGGGGCAGTTATATCCATTTAACTATGAAGGCTAACGTTACGCTGCTATGCGCATTTCAGAAGAATCAAGGCCGAGCATCTGCCTCATATGAGCTTCTGAAAACCCTACTGTAACTTCATCCCCTACTCGTATCACTGGCACCCCAAGCTGCCCTGTGAGCTCGATCATTTCGCTTCGTTTCTCCATATCCGCGGCCACATTGTACTCCGTATAGGCAATGTTGTTTGCTCTAAAGAATTCCTTAGCAAGGTTGCAGTAGTGGCATACGGGCGTGCTGTAGATGGTGATTTCTTTCATATAAAGCCATTATATCAGCCGCTCGCAAAAAAGAAATAGGTATTTGCCGTCGCGTATTTTTCTGCTGAAAAATCGCTCATTCTCGGGCCAGGTCGCCCTGCGAAAGACGGCAAATACCTATTTCTTTTTTGCTCACGGATTGAGTCTTATTTCTTCCTCAATCCAAGCCCTGCCAGGATCTTTTGCCACCAGGTCATATCGCCTTTCTCAGAACCCTCGGGTATGCTGGGGGTCGGGTCTACGACGACCACGATGCCTTCTCCGGGCTTGGTCACGTTGTATTTCTCACGAAGGATCGTCTCCGTGCCTTCGGAGGTGGCGAGGTATGCGTTGCGCTCCTCGAGCTTGGCATGCTTTGCCTCAAGCTCGGTCTTTTCTGTGGCGAGATCGCGGATATGGCGCCTGATGCCAAAGTACTTTTGGGCGACGTTGATGACTGAGAGGAGGAGCAAAAAGGCCACAATGAGCGCCACGACAAGCCCAAGAAGGGCTTTGGGGGAGATATGGCGCTGTGTGGAACTTTTGGGCATAGTTTGGTAGTATGGTGGATATGCTATTCAATCATAACAGAAAGCGAGCAAATGTGTGGCTCAAGATCTTTGGCGTATTTGTCATCTTGAGCATGTTTCTCTTTACGATCGGCACACTCCTTCGCTAATGCGAAGCAAAAGACTCATTGAGCCGTCTCTCGCAAGGCGACTGGCCTGAGAGGGAGCGAATTTTCAGCAGAAAATTACGCGACGGCGAAAGGAGTGCTTTTGCGGGCATTATGCGACTAGTCACCCTATTGCCTGCTTCGCAACGGCAATTTCCTTCGGAACCGGATAAAATGCAAAGCAGTTTGCATTTTATTCTCGCATCACCTTGATGAAGACATCGTGCGGGATGTTCACACTTGCGTGCTCCCGCATCTTTTTCTTACCTTTCTTTTGCTTATCCAAGAGCTTGTTTTTGCGACTCACATCTCCGCCGTACAAGTGCCCCGTCACGTCTTTACGAAATGCCTTCAGTGTACGTGAGCAAATGATGCGCCCAAATGCCCTGGCTTGGATCTTCATTTCCACTTGCTGGCGCGGCATGATTTTCTCAAGCTTCTCCGTCATCGTCTCAGCTTCTTCCTCCACTCGGCGGCGCGATACGATACGCGTAAATGCTGGCTGCACTTCGTCACCAATTGCAATATCCATACGCGTCACATCGGCATCGCGCATGTCGGTGATTTCGTATGAGACTGAACCATAGCCACTTGTCAGACTCTTGAGCTCGTCAAAGAAGTTGCGCATGAGCTCGCGAAGCGGCATGAGACACTTCACCTTGGATCGATCGTGCGCAAAGTTTGCCACATCGAGGACTTCTGCTTCGTGCGTATAGAGAAATGGCATAAGCGCTCCAACTTGATCGAGTCTACAAATGATGTCTGCAGTCACCCATGACTCGCGCACCAAGAGCACCGTCCCGTCATCTGGGAAAAGATGCGGAGAATAGACAATGACTTCTTTGTTGCCGCGCACGGTGACGTTGTACGTGATCGATGGCAGTGTGACGATAAGATCGAGATTGAACTCTCGGCGCAGTCGCTCGGTGATGATCTCGAGGTGGAGCATACCGAGGAATCCACATCGGTATCCGCGTCCGAGCGCGCCCGATACTTCTTCTTCATAACTAAATGAAGAGTCTGAGAGGCGAAGCTTGCCAAGCGCGAGCTTGAGCTCATCAAAGTCATCCTGGCTCTCTGGGTAGATAGAGGCCCAGACGACTGCCTTGGGTTTCTCATAGCCCAGCAGTGCCGGGCTGGGATTCTTGAAACTCGTAATCGTGTCTCCCACAGCTGCGATGCCGGGCTGCTTGATACCGGTTACGATGTAGCCGATCGATCCGGCGACAAGCTCATCTGTTGCTGTAGCATCGGGAGTAAACACTCCTACTTCGAGGACGCTAAACTTTTGTTTGGATGCAGCAAAGACAAGTTCGTCACCTTTCTTGATGCTTCCCTGATACAGGCGCGTAAAGATAATCACACCTTTGTGGTTGCTATATGAAAAGTCAAAGATAAGCCCTTGTGGTGTCGGACTATCTACTGCAATCATTGGTGGCGGGATACGCTCGATGATCGTTGCGAGGAGTTCTGCCACACCATCTCCTGTGCGCCCCGATACGGCAAGGACACTGTCTGGATCACAGTCGAGTAGCTCTGCGATCTCCATACGGATATCGTCCGGTCGTGCGAGCTGACTATCGACCTTGGTGATAACTGGGATAATGACAAGGCCACTTTCACGCGCCATCTCAAGCGTCGTAAGCGTCTGTGCCTGCACACCTTGGGTCGCATCGACGAGCAAGAGTGAGCCTTCGACCGCTTTGAGCGCGCGCGATACTTCGTATGAAAAGTCGATGTGACCGGGAGTATCAATGAGATTAAGAGTGTATATGGCCCCGTCCTGCTGGCCGGTGCCCGATTTGCCTCCGCCAGCAAATCGCATTCTCACCGGCTGCATCTTGATCGTGATGCCGCGCTCGCGTTCGAGCTCCATACTATCAAGCACCTGGTCGCGCATTTTGCGCGCGTCGATGGTACCCGTCACTTCAAGCATACGGTCAGCAAGGGTCGACTTGCCGTGGTCGATGTGGGCAATTATTGAAAAATTTCTTATATATTTTGGGTCCATACTGTGTCCCGCGAAGCCAAAGGCATAGTGGGAAATGTGGGCAAACTATACCAGAAAATGGTGATTTTGGGAAAAGAACTAGATCATCAACGAAGAGGGGGTCGCGATTTGCATGTGTATACTCATCTGATATAATGAATATACATTTGGGGTTACCCACTGATCCTCTTATGAGGTGACGATAGCTTGAGAAAGGCCGTACAGTTCTGCAACGGCTTTTTTCATTTCTGCAAAATCAGATTCGGGAAGTGTACCTATGCGAGACTCAAATCTTCTTGTGCTTATCATTCGTATCTGATGCATCATTGCATATCTCTTAGTATCTTCGATACTAACCTGATGATACCAGCTTCCATTTTTTTCTTTAGATGTAAGCGGCAGTACTACACAAGAAGATCCAGTAAGCTTCCTAAAAATTAAAACTGGTCTACGAAAATTATCTCCTTTGCCGTATGTTTCTTCTCCGACATTTAAGCCGAGTGTTACCCACCAAATTTCTCCTTCTTTGAAGAAAATCTTTTTGGCATCTTTCGCAACAGATTTCTTCTTCTCATTCCAATTATCGTATGTCTGATCAGTAATTTCCATCCAATCATAGTATCAGCCTGTACTTAAAATTTTTCTAAAAACTTCCCTACAAATCCGGCTGCTCGGGCGTAAGCGGCTTGGTTTTCCAAAACTTGGTCTTGAAGGTCTGGATGAAGAGCGCGATGTCTTGGTTGCCGAGTGCCTTGAGGATGATGCCATAGACTGCGATACCGACGAGCCCTGCGATGAGGCCTTGGAGAAGAATGCCGCCAAATGTACCTTGGTCGACTCCCCCACTCACCCACAAGAGCATGCCGTAGGTTGCAGTCGCTGCGATGAGTCCTGCGCCGAGCGTATGAAAGAGTGCACGACCAAGCGCTCGCGTCTCCACTGCCGTGCCTTCGATGCGTGCATGAAATCTCCGCCAGAGCATGCAGGCAGTTGCGATCTGTCCTATAGAGAATGCAGCCGAGAGCAGTACGACACTCGCACCAGCGGTGCCTTCGATGCGCAGCAAGCTATCGAGGAAGTCACTAAACATGGGCGAGTATCGGTGAAGCGAGAGGAGCCCTACTGCTGCGACCGCAGTGATGACGACTCCGAGGGTGTTGATCTTGAGCGGAGTCTTGGTATTGCCCATGGCATAAAAGCCGCGCACTAGAAGGAGGATCATGCACTGCGCCGTGATCGAGACTGCAAAGAGCGCGAGTGCTGCTGCCACGAGCCGTGTGTCGTTCCACGAGAATTCTCCTGCGCCCAAGAGCACGCGCACGATCTGCGCACGAAGGACGATGATAAGAAGTGCTGCCGGGATCGACAAAAAGAATATATTGCGCGTTGCGCGGTGCACGAGATCGACGAATTCTTTGGTCTGCTTCTCGGCAAAGAGTCTGTTCATGGTCGGAAATGCAGCCACAGCGTAGGAGATGCCGATGATCATGAGCGGTGTGGTCTGGATGTTGTAGGAGAATTGAAAGACTGAGATCGAGCCTGCGACAAGGAGCGATGCGGCAGCCGACATCATGAGGAAGGTGAGGTTGGAGAGGGATGATGCAAGCGTGCGTGGGAGCGAGAGTGTGACGAGCTGTTTGATCACTGACCAGTCCACCGCACGCGTTAGCTTAGGGATTTTACCAAGAGCTGAGAGTGTCGGAAGCTGGATCACCAGGTAGAGCACCGCGCCGACCACGACGCCGAGTACGACACCAAGCATGCCCATCCATGGCAGCAGTATGAGTATGCCGAACAAGATACCAATGTTGTAAAAGACCGGTGCGATCGCAAAGGAGAAGAATTTCTTTTGAACCTGCGCAAAGGCACCGAGGAGACTCGAAAGCCCCATGAGGAGGGGTGAGAGCAGCATGATACGGGAGAACAGCACAAGATCTGCGCGCTGTACTGCATCAAATCCTGGTGCCGAGAGATGGGTGAGGTATGGCATCGCAACAAACGCGATCGCACAGACCACAATCATGCCTACTAGATAGACGGTGTACACGCTGTCAAAGAATTTCTTGAGTGATGTGTGCTCGCCTTCTTCTTTGTGGAAATAGTGCGTGATGAACGGGATAATCACGGTGACCGAAAACAGTACGGCGATCGAGTTGTAGATGAGGTCAGGGATGCGAAATGCCGCATAGTACGTATCGAGTGTCGCCGACGGCCCGACTATGGTCGCAAGTAGTCGATCACGGAGTAGTCCAAAGAGCTGCGAAAGAAGCGAAAAGAAGCCGAGCACGAGTGCGGCTTGGTTCATCGTCGTGACGTCGCGATTGAGCAGATTGAGAAGTCGAGACATCATATATACTGGGCAGTATTAATTCTTTTTCTTGTCGTCCTTCTTTTCTTCTACCACTGGCACGATCGACGGGAGCGCAGCTGCCTGTATTTGTGCACGCTTTTCTTCTACACCAGTAATGTTGGGGAATGTTGTCGCAAAATCATCGAGCGCCACAAGAGCCTGCGACTTTTGACCCATTGTCGTGAGAGTGTCGATCACCGAGAGATACGTATTGGGGTCGGCAGGAGCAAGGCCGCGGGCGCGGGTAAATGCATCGAGTGCGCTCGTGTATTCCTTTTGGGAGCTATACGCTTGGCCGAGCAAATAGTAGCCACGTGCATCGTATGGGGCGTTTTTGGTATAGGTAGTGAGCTCGCTTATAAGCGCTCGGGATTCACCCCCTGCCGTGCGAATCTGTGCACGAAGGATAAAGGCGTCGAGATATGTAGACTTGAGTTCGATCGCTTTGTCGATATAGTCGAGCGCTGCCACAGTATCGTTTTTGGTAAGGGCGACTTGTGCTTGGTTGAGTACAAAGAAAGGATTGTGTGGGTTACGGACATGTGCCTGATCTGCCGCGTCTTTGGCGGCTGCGTATGCGTCAGCAGCGTCGCCGGTCGCAATGAGCTGATAGATTTGACTGAGACTTAGCCAGTTGTTTGCACTTGTGTTGTCCCACGCAACTGCTGCCCGAGCACTTTGCTCGGCAAGACTAAAGTTGTTTTGGAGGATACTCTTGTCAGGAGACTGTACCTTTGCCGCAGTAGTAAATCGCTGTGCAAAGAGTGCTGCACGTGTGCGCCAGTAAATGTCGTTCTGAGAAAGAGAGAGTGCTCGATCGAGATTGCTCTGTACGGACTCTGGAGTCGTTGCGGTGAGCGCTTGGTTGTACAGGGCGATACTTGCAAATCGATTACCACTAAAGTAGGCGGCTGTAAATCCTCCCATACTTGCAAGTACCAGAGCAAGGATTGCAAAAAAGCTTGTGCGCGGATCTTTGAGATAGTTGAATTGCACAACAGGAATCTTCCCCACCAATGACGAAACCCCGAGAAGTACACCGAGATAAAAAAGTCCGCATACTACCAGCACAAGCCCCGGCGAAGAAAAGAGGAAGAGTCCCACAAACGCCACAAACATAATGAGTGCTGCAACTGCGATAAATCTACTAAACCGATCGGGAAACTGATAGTTGAAGAGTCTAAACCCAAGCACGAGCGAGTAGATGACAAGCGCGAGAAGCACGAGTCCGATGAGGGCGCCGCCAGTTGTAGCAAACGTCGTCCAGAGACTATATCCATTTTCAAAGCTCGTATTCCAAAACTGCGTATCATTGATCGCAAGCGGGCGGTAGAGATTCCATATCTCTCCAAATCTTCCTGCCCCTGCCCCAAAGACTGGATCGTGTCGCAAACTTGCACCCATCACCTGCATGGACGCACCGATGGATGGCCGGATGTCACTAAAGACAATGCCTGCCGAACGCGAGATGTTGCCACCGATAGAGTTTGCACTAAGGAAGAAAAAGAGTCCGACAAGCAGTGCTGCAAACGAAAGGATGGGGAACCGTGATGCTGCAGCGACTTCTTCGGTACTTTCACTACTACCCAAAAACTTCGCAACAGAGCGCTCGACCGATGACTTGTACACAAAGACGAGAAGGGACGAGACGATTGCGATCACCCACGCAGCCTTAAAGTTGAGAAAGATAAGGACAATGAGTGAGAGGACCATGGTGCCGAGCGAGAGCTTCTTAAAGAATCCTTTGGGCATCAGTACTTCGTAGATAAGGAGTGCGAGCACAAATGTACATGTCGCAAAATATGCAAAATCAACCCAGCTGCCCACCAGTGTCCCCTGGTTTGCGACATGGCCAAGGTACTTGCTGACAAATGGGATCCGCTGCGAGACATAGAAAATCACCTGCAGGAGTACGGTCGCCGCAGATCCCGCAAAGGTAGCAAGAAAGAGCGTGACAAGCCTCTTTTGCTCTCGTGCAAACGTCGCGACCAAGAACGTAAAGAGTACAAGTACGAGTGTCGTCGCAAACGAATCAAGCACAAATCCACGACCCCACAATGACACGGTGCTGTTGGCAGAGACGAGTGCACTCACCAGTGCAAGTACGAGCCAGATCCCCAAAAGCGCAAAGATGCGATGCTTGGGTACCTTGAGCGAACCACCCACAAACTGCGCAAGGAGCCAAAACGATGCAGCGGCAAATACTCCGCTATATAGCAACACCCCCTTTACGGCAGTTGCGCCTCCCCACGTCGTGGGCAAAAAGAATACGGGGAGCAGTGCGCACAGCACCATGATGATGCCGAAAGAAATGTTGTTGAAACGGGCAATGAATGACTGATACATATGCATCTATGATACCGCATCCGGGGTCCGTACCCAAATCGCTAGTCCGTAATGATGTTGATAATGCGACCTGGTACGACGATCACGTTTCGGATCGTCTTGCCTTCGGTGTACTCGATCACCCGCGGAAGTGCACGTGCCGCTGACTCAATGTCTTCTTTGGACGCACTGGTTGCGATCGTAAGCTCTGCGCGCACCTTGCCGTTGATTTGTACCCCGATCGTCACTTCATCATCGACAAGCAATGCCTCGTCTGCAACAGGCCACTGCGCAAGGTGAATGGACGACGTTTCTCCAAGCTCATACCAAAGCTCTTCGGTGATGTGGGGAGCAAATGGTGCGAGGAGCTGCAAGAAGAGTTTGAAATCTTTTTGGGTGATAGCGGACGCCTTTTCGATTTCATTGACGCAAATCATGAGTGCCGATACTGCCGTGTTGAATTTAAATTCTGCGATATCGTCAGTAACCTTTTTGATTGTCTTGTGCAACACTTTTACTACCGCAGCATCAGTGGTATCTCCGATTTTTCCATATGCTCGGTACACGCGCTCGACAAATCTCCGCGATCCAACGATACCATCGGTCGACCACGGCAAATGTGCATCAAATGGTCCCATGAATGATTCGTATACTCTGAGCGTATCTGCACCAAGCTGTGCGATCACGTCGTCAGGGTTGATGACATTTCCCCACCGCTTACTCATCTTGCGACCGTCAGTGCCGCCTATAAGCCCTTGATTGCGAAGTGCGGCAAATGGCTCTGCATACGCGACGTATCCGAGATCATAGAGTGCCATGTTCCAAAATCGCGAGTACAGTAGGTGCCCTGTCGCATGCTCCGCGCCGCCGACATACATATCGACTTGCCCCCAATACGCCGCTGCATTCTTGCTTACAAATGCACTGTCATTGTGCGGATCCATATACCGCAGGAAGTACCATGACGATCCTGCCCACCCAGGCATCGTGTTGGTCTCGTAGCCTGCCTTCATCCACTCATCGGACTTGGCAAGTGGCGAGCTCCCGTCGCCCGCGGGTGCAAAGTCTGCAAGCTCCGGAAGTACGAGTGGAAGTTCTGAATCACTAAGTGGTGTAATGACGCCTTCTGCATCATGTCTGAGCGGGATCGGCTCTCCCCAATATCGCTGCCTAGCAAATATCGCATCTCGCATTTTGTATTTGGTGACAAGTTTGCCGCCAACGAATGAGGTGATTTTGGTGCGAGCTTCTTCTGAATTCATACCAGAAAATTCTCCAGAATCTACAAGCATGCCGTATCCAACAAATGGATTACCAGAAATGTATCGCTCAACGAGTTCGGCCTCACCCACGGGGGAAGGATTATTTCGCATCCATTCAATAGCTTGCTTGGGTTCAATCCACTCATATGAAATTCCTGCTTCGATTTCATCATCACTAAGAGACACTTCTTTCTTCGATGATTCATCAATTTCTACAACAAACCCATATGCTCGACGTTCGTGCCATCTATTATTATCAGTAAACCTCTTAAAGCAAACATATACGCTTCCGAGGGGTTTAATAATGTTTGCCGCATACCCTGTTTCTTCCAACACCTCTCGAACAACACCTTCTTCAGGACTCTCATTTCCTTCAAGCGAACCACCAGGAAGTCGCCACTGCTTCCATTTATGCTCAAATTGCAAAAGTATTTTGCCGTCTTCTTTTCTGGTGATAACAGCAAGTCCTCCTTTATTACTTTTTACAATTTCTTTATCTCCTTTTGGAACGACAACTTCAATCACCACCTCCTTTATCGGCAAGTTATATTTTTTCGCAAATTCCCAGTCTCGTTCATCATGTGCTGGCACTGCCATCACCGCGCCGGTACCATAACTTGCAAGCACATAGTTGGCGATCCAAACAGGGACTTGTTCGCCATTTGCAGGATTGGTGGCAGTGATACCTTTGAGTTCGATGCCTGTCTTTTCGTTTTTGTCATTGGTACGATCGTCTTCACTGGTTGCCTTTATTTTTGAAATATACGCTTCGACTTCATCCCAATTTGCAATCTGTGACGAAAGCTTTTGCACAAGCTCATGCTCTGGCGCGAGTACTATATAGGTCACGCCAAATAATGTGTCTGCTCGAGTGGTGAAGACAGAAACCCCTCCTACATCCTCCCCAAAGGGGAGGACTTCCGCTGCAAGCTCCGCCTGTATACGATCAGTGACACGTCGTGTATCATCCAACACCTCTTTATTGGTAAAGCGAATCACGCGAAATCCATACTCCTCCAAGATTTTTGTTCGTTCTTCATCTCTTTCAACCGCATCATCGTGCACATCACCATCTATCTCAATAATCAACCTTTTTTCAAGACAAACAAAATCTACAATAAACGGGCCGACGATATGCTGCCTACGAATATGCACACCAAGCGCATCGGCATGCACAGACTGCCAAAGCTTCTCTTCTGCCTCAGTCGGATTGCGACGCATCTCGAGCGCTTTATCATGCGGCTTTGCATACTCCTGTGTAGTAGTCGTCATGTAGCCATGTACCTCTCCCTTCCCTTTGGGGAGGGCCGGGGAGGGGTTTGCTCTGATACGAAACTGGATCTCACTTCCTTCACTCTTGCCGATCCAGTTACGCTCTATTTCTTTGATGCCATGTGGCCAGTCGATAGTATCGAGTCCCGAGAGCAGTCGGTCTGCGTAGGCACTAATCCGCATAAACCACTGTCGCATACTCTTGCGGATTACCGGGTATTCGCCACGCTCACTTACCATACTACCGTCAGGAGCTGTGATGATCTCGTCGTTTGCAAGGACCGTCCCAAGCTCCGGGCACCAGTTTACTTCTGCATAGCCTTCGTACGCGATGCGATAGCCCATCAAGATATCTTGCTTTTCTTTTGCACTATAGTCATTCCACTTAGGATCTTCTTTTGAAAGTTTCTCTATGCACGTATCGATCGGTTCAGTTTTATTCGTCACTGGGTTGTACCAAGAGTTGTACAGCTGCAAGAAAATCCACTGCGTCCATTTGTAGTATTCGGGCTTGTGAGTTGCCACCTGTCGTGACCAGTCGTACGAAAATCCCATACTCGTGAGCTGCTTTTTGTAATGCTCAACAAGTTCGTCAGTATAGGGGCCAGGATGATTGCCTGTCTTGATCGCGTACTGCTCTGCCGGAAGTCCAAAGCTATCAAATCCCATCGGATGCAGCACATTACATCCCTGCATACGCTTGAAGCGAGCAAATACGTCAGATGCGATGTACCCGCGTGGGTGTCCCACGTGGAGCCCAGATCCCGATGGGTATGGGAACATATCAAGCACATACATCTTGGGCTTGTCGGTGCTATCACTAGTCTTGTAGGTGCCCTCAGCCGCCCACTTTTGCTGCCACCTGGCTTCTATTGCAGTGTGGTCATATTTATCCCGCGGAGCTTCGGCGGAGTGGGAGGGCTTCATAGATATTGATTTTTCCACAAAAACACCTTTATAGCAAATACTAAAGGCTCCAAGAATGGAGCCTTTTTAAACCTTTTTACATTATTCCATCTCGCAATATTTTTCCCAAATCGAAGATGAAACTTAGTATGGTGAAGAAATAATTTAATTCGTCAAAGATACTACTACAAACCTTTTGTTTTGGGAAATGGCGGATACACATCTGGATCAATAGTCCGCGCAAAGCACTTATACCCTGCATCATGGTCCCAACTATCGCCACCGACACCTGGATATGGTGCTACTGCAGACACTGCGACATCTCGCATCCCACCCATTGGATACACTCCACCAGTACTTCCTGGCACCCAACCCTTGGGCATCGGCAGATCAAATGTCGCGCAGAGTTCAAATGACTTATCTCCTGTCTTTGCGTATTCATAGACTCTTCCCTTTTGGAACTCTGGATCTTGCGGGATCACGAAGCCTGAGAGCGGAGTCGAGATATCGGTGAGGGCTGCGGGGAGCTTTTCTTTCTGTTGCCAGTACGAGATCACTTGCCATTGGATAGACTGCAGGTCATCGACGCGGCGCTGGTCAATGCGGAGCTTGCGCTGATGGAATGGTGAACCTATGACTGAGAAGCTCCAAATAATTACCCCTACAACAAGAATACTTCCGATAATCCCAAACCACTTTCTTTCTTTTTGTAATGAAATTTCACGAATGTAGTACCACCCAGCAATACCTGCCGCAATAAGTGTAATTGCGACTTTGAGAATAAACCTTGTCGTTATTTCACCTGAGACAAAATATCGAACCAGCACAACAAGATCTACGATAGCGGTGATACTTGAGAGAAATAATATAAGATAAATTGCCCATCGACGAAGTATTTCATTTCCTTTGAACAAATCTGACTTTCTCCCAGCACTAGACCAAAATCGTTCCAATACGAGATATACAGGAAAGATAATAATAAGGAGTGCAAGTGCACTTCGCACACCGCTGTAGCTGTAGTTGGCATAGCCGTAGGTGAAGCTGTCGGTCAGCACATCGGGGAGCGCGTGATTGAGCGTCTCAAATGCAAGATTGAGGAAGGCCGATACGCTTGCGATCAGTGCCACGACTGTCCCAAGTGACAAAAAGAAAAATAATGGGGTGATTTTTTTGTGTTCCATATGCTACCTAGTATAGCACTATGCCCGCCTGCCGATGATCGACTTGATAAATTCTTGGAGGTTGCTGCCGACAGAATGGAGCGCCTTTACAAAGGGATGATGCTCGCTCATGTGCGGGATCGTATCGGTCTCGAGGTACCAGATCTTGCCCTGTCTATCGATCATGAATTCGGATTGGGAGAAGTCTCGCGCACCCAAGTGCTGATGGAGATCTCGTGCAAGCTTGCTCAGTTGTTCGCGTTCGTCGCTTCGGAAACTTCCGCCGACTACTGCATGTTCATTGGTCTGCCGTGCTTCGTGGGTAAGGATCCCACGCCGCGCACTCTTGAGCTCCACGACTGGGAGCACGTATTGCTTTTGGCCACGAAATTCATCGATCACGCCGACTGCGGCTTCCCTGCCATCTATGTACTGCTCTACGATGAAGGGTTGTGCGTGCGAGATGCTTTCTTCGACAAAGTGCGCAAGTTCAAGCGGAGTGAACGCAAAGTACGTATTGATCGATGCGCCACCTGTCAAAGGCTTCAGTACCCAGGGAGGCGACATGCGCTTGTAAATGTTTTGGGTGATCTCATTGATAGATTCACCGCCTTCGGGCATGACGAGGATCGACTGCGGGGTCTTGATACCGAGCTCGCGTGCGCGCTCCTTTGCAGATTCTTTATTGGCGGTGATAGCTGAAGCAAGTACACCCGAGCCGACGTATGGGATGCCGATATCATCGAGTATCTTTGCGATAGTGCCGTCTTCGCCTACTCCGCCGTGCATTGCATTCCAGACGAGGTCAGTGTGAAGCGGAAGTTCAGCCGGCGTGATCGGAATTCCCTTGAGGTGCAGCACACCTTCACGGTCTACAAAGAGATCTGCGACTTCATATCCTTCTTTGCGCAGCGCATCCATAATCCGCGCGCCACTTGCAAGCGACAAGTGATACTCGTCCCCTGGCCCTCCGCGTAGTACTCCGATGCGTTGCATGATGAAAATAATTATAGCATTGCTTTCCGTCGCCTGTCTTTGTGGAAATTGATCGCATAGCGATGCGCTTCATTGTTTGCGAGCAGTATGGCAAACTTGTGCGCTTCGACGAGCTCGGTCGGGCCGTGGATTGCCTTGGGGCGATGGCGTTCGTCTTTGGTGACAGCAATGATCGGGATCGTGAGACCGAGACTTTCAAGTACTTTGCGCGCGGCGTTGGCTTGGATCTCATTGCCGTCCACTATGATCGCCGTTGGGTACTTCCATTCCGTATGTGCAAGCCGTCGCACCAACACCTCACGGAGTGCGCCTGCGTCGTTGGCAGTATCAAACCCGCGGATGATAAATTTGCGATAGTCATTCTTTTGGGCAGTTGCGTTTGCGACTACGACCATCACTCCCACCATTTGCTTGCCCGAGAGATGTGCGATGTCGTAGGCTTCAAACCGCACAACGTTGTCATCCGCTGACTGGATCAGATCGCGTTTGATGAGCGACACGTCTTGGATATGCTCAAGTGCAAACACTTTTTGCTTGAGCTCATTTGCTTCTTCAAACTTCATAGCGGCAGCGGCTTTGTTCATATCACGCCTGAGCTCTGCGACAAGCGTCTGGAGTTTGCCTTGAAAGATCTTTTTGATATGACCGATGTTTTTGCGATAGACCTTTGCCGCCGCATCATTGGTGATGTCTGGCGAGAGCTCGATCTGTCGATAAAACGCCTCCTTGTCTTTCATTGCACTGACGCGGTCGCGATATGGAAAGATGCGACGAATGATAGCGAGCGCTTCACGCAACGATGAACCGCTCGGGTATGGGCCAAACACTGCATCGTACCTTATACGGATCCCTTTTTGCTTGGGTAGTGTTATCAATTTTTCGCGCGTGTCGATATCCTTTTGGCGCACGAGCAGTATGCGCGGGAAGTCTTCCTTCGTAATAGCCACACAGTTGAAACTCTTGTCATCTTTTTCTTGCTTGTTGTAGTAGGGCTGGTATTTCTTGATGAGATTTGCTTCGAGGATCAACGCTTCAAGCACTGAATTGGTTTCTTGCCAGGTGATGCTGGACGCTTTGAACACCATATCCACAAGCCTTGGTCCGCGGCTCTTAATGAGATCTACACCAAAGTACGAGCGCACGCGATCCTTCAGACTCGTCGCCTTGCCGATATACAGTATCTTCCCCTCGCTGTCGCGAAAGAAATACACCCCAGGATTTCCCGGCAAATCAAATTGTGCCAAATCTTGACGGATCATAAAGATAATGTAGTATAGCAGAAAATATACATAATGAGTACAGTCAAAAAGAGTAAGAAAAAACAAAAAATGGTTTGGATTAATGATGTCATATACGTGCAAAAAAGAGTGACGAAGAAAAGTGCAAATGAGAGAGGGCTCAAAGGTTTCTCCACAAAAGCAAAAGCTATAGAAGGACTTTCAGGTGCACTTAGTGATTCAGAAGGTTATGGATAAATAACCATACCAGCTAATAACTCCTATTTAATAAAGGAGTTATTTTATTTCTTGACTCACACCCAACACGGCGCTATCATTTGCAAAACTAATCTTTATGAAAAAGAAGGGAAAACCCAACATACCCCAACTGCTTGTTTTGCCTATAATGATGTGTCTCATGTTTGCATGTCTAGCATGTGACCACTTCCCAAAACTTAAGCAAACCTAACTATGGTCTCAATACTTTATTGGGACCTTTTATTTTTTAAGTATCCGCACCAACGGATCAAGCTCTTGTTTGTACCCCCTCGCCTTCCCTTCCTTTCTTCCATATTCTTTGATGGCATAGCCGGCGCGTTTCCAGTCCTTGGTAGGAATGATCTGGAGAAGGTCTTGTTCAATCTTAGAAGGATCAGTAGCTTTTGAAAGTCCAAATCTTTTTACAAATCTGATGACATGCGTGTCGACCGGAATGCCGATATTGGCATATTTGGGAAATGCATTGCTGATAACGGCGATCGCACCTTTGCGCCCGATACCGGGAAGCTTTTGGAGCAGTATGGGATCGTGCGGGATCACACCATTGAATTCTTTCGCTACCACTTCTGCTGCAGCCTTTATATACTTTGCCTTCGATCGATAAAAGCCGAGGCTGCCAATTATCTTTTCTATTTTTTCTACAGGCGCCTGTGCGAGCGTTTCAGGTGTAGGAAATGTTGCAAATAGTAGCGGCGTCACTTTATTTACTCCTTCATCGGTCGTCTGAGCCGAGAGCGTGACTGCGACTGTGAGCTGCCAAGGATTTGCGTAGTCCAAAAACGTCTTGTCGCGCCGATATCGCTTCAGAAGCGTTGGCCCGATCTTGTGCCATATAGCTTTGCTCCGCTCTATCTGTGCCGGTGTCATAGGATTTGTTATAGCACGAAATGAGGAGTACACTGAAGAAAACCTGATAATTATGAAAGCAGCATTCGCCCTTCTCGCATTCGCGGCAATTGCACTTACAGGAATGTCTATTGCAATCGCCGACGCGATTCACAAACCATACGTATCTCCCACTCTTGAAGTCAAAACTGACACTTTACTAGTGGGAGGCAGGCTCATCAAACTACAGCCAAACGTACTACATCATTCAAAAATCAAATAACCCCCCTCAATCCCGCCCCACAAAAGGCGGGATTTTTATACCACAACCGCACCCTTGACATTTTGGGGAATATAAGTAGTATGCATGAAAACATTTAAAAATAGAAAACATGAAAAATACCGTCATCTTTGCCTCAGGCAATGTCAATCAGCTTCTTAAGCGGCTCAAAGTTAGTGATCCAAATTTACAACTTATTGATGGTGATATTGTCACCGAAGATGTAAGGAAAAACATTGAACAGCTTTATCCAAAGCAAATCGAACATACAATAAAATTACGCCGGGAAAAATTATCAAACGAATTGATGAAAAATCCTGCTGTAAAGCTTATTGTTATCGATACAACTAAGGCCGAATCATTTATGCTTGCTGTGTACGAAAAGTCTGCAGAAATGCATAAAGAAGAACGTGATACGGTGCGCTGGGAAATCAGCTGCCCGACCTGCATAGAAAACCCTGAATTTGAAAGCGAAAAAGAAGTATTTTTAATTTCTGGCCCAGGAACTAAATTCGATTTGGCAGATGAATTACTACGGCAAAATTGTATAGCTGCTGAAACTATTTCGAGCGATTCTTCGGTTGATGAAATTGACACCCAGGCAATTAGTGCGGTCAACAGCCCAGACCTTACTTTGATTACTATTAACTCAAAGATATTCAAAGCTGCTGACTATGCATTTCATTCCAGACTCTGGAACAATAAAAAATATATTGTAGGGTGTATAAAAATACTTCCGAATCCAGATGAAGAAATAGAACAAGTTACTACTGAAGAACCTCAGCAAGCTAATCGTGCCAAAGTGATAACTCATCCTGCTGCTTCATTTTCAGTTATTGAAACACTTGCAAAGGAGCAAAGTCTTACAAGAACTGACGGAGAATCAGACAAAGATTTCGCCAAGGTAGTTTTGAAATCAAAACTCAATTTAATTGACTGGTCCTGGATCCACTGGACAAAAGAGGGGAAAGATGAGTACAAAAAACAGTTTGAAAAGAAAGTTTTCACACAAGCTGTAAAAGCAAACTTAATTCCTGAAAATTTCGAAGAAACGTTAAGTTAAGAAAGAATGCGAAAGCCACAACAATTCGTTGTGGCTTTTTTATTTGAGTAGTTTCTTCAAATACTTCCCGGTATGCGAATGTTTGTTGTTTGCGACATCTTCGGGTGTCCCTTTTGCGACGATGTTGCCGCCGTGGATCCCACCTTCGGGACCAAAGTCGATGAGGTAGTCGGCACATTTGATGAGATCAAGGTTGTGTTCGATTACTACCACAGTGTTGCCTTTGGCCACAAGACGGTTGAGCACGCCGATCAGGTTGTTCACATCATCATAGTGCAGTCCGACTGTCGGCTCGTCGAGCAAGTAGATAGTTTTCTCCAGATATGGACGATAGAGCTCAGATGCGATCTTGACGCGCTGCGCTTCTCCGCCCGAGAGCGTCGTTGCGCTTTGGCCGAGCTTCACATAGCCAAGGCCGACATCATTGAGCGTCTTGAGTCTGTCGCTAATAGCTGGAATGTCCTGGAAAAACTCAAGCGCTTCTTCTACCGAAAGCTGGAGCACATCATATATGGACTTGCGTTTGTACTTTACCGTGAGCGTCTCCTTATCAAATCGCTTACCATTGCAGACATCACACGTCACGTACACCGTCGGCAAGAAGTGCATTTCGACTGCGATCTCGCCATTGCCTTCGCAGGCTTCGCATCGTCCGCCTTTGACGTTGAATGAGAACCGATTGAGCTTCCATCCACGCAGTCGCGCTTCCTCTGTTGCGGCAAAGATCTCACGGATGTGCGTAAATGCGCCGGTATAGGTCGCGATATTGCTACGCGGCGTACGACCGATCGGAGACTGATCGATCATGATGGCGCGCGCAAGGTATTCGGTACCGGTAAATGAGGCGCAGTTGTAGACTTGCGCGCTTCTGAGTTTGCGCTCAAATCGCGCCTGCAAGTTTTTGTACAAAATATCGTAGAGAAATGTAGACTTCCCCGATCCCGACACACCGGTGATCGCCACCATGCGCCCGAGTGGGAGCTCGATGTTTTGATTTTTGATATTGTGCAAGTTTGCACCGACAACCTTGATCGCACCCTTGTCTTGATCGCGACGCTTCTCGGGTACTGCGATCATTTCGTCTTGGCGAAGGTATGCCAGCGTACGACTTCCTGAGTCGTTTTTCTTGGCACTCAGAAGCGGCTGCAAATAATCTGCAACAATCACTTCTCCTCCATGAATCCCCGCCTTCGGTCCGATCTCCACCATATAGTCTGATGCGAGGATGGTGTCTTCGTCATGCTCCACCACAATGATCGTGTTGCCGATGTCGCGCAGGTCTTCGAGGGTGCGGATCAGGCGCTCATTGTCGCGCTGGTGCAGCCCGATCGTGGGCTCGTCGAGTACGTAGAGTGCGCCGACCAATCGCGAGCCGAGCTGGGATGCGAGTCTGATGCGCTGCGCTTCTCCGCCTGAGAGCGTGTTGGCAGTACGGGAGAGTGCGAGGTATTCGAGTCCGACATTGAGAAGGAAGGTGAGCCGGTCTTCGATCTCTTTGAGCACTGCCTTCCCCACTTCTCGATCTTTGTTTGAGAGTTTCAATGAGGCAAAGAAGTCATATGCCTCTTCGACTGACAAGCTCGTGAGATCTACGACATTGATCTTTACCTTTGGTGTCTCGAGAAAGACATTGAGCGCTTCTGGACGAAGCCGCTTGCCCTCACATACAGGACACGGCTCCGTGCCTCCAAAGAATTTCGTGCCGATACCGTTGCATTCCGGGCACGCACCATACGGGCTGTTGAATGAAAAGAGCCGCGGCTCGATCTCTGGGAAACTATACCCGTCGTTGGGACATGCAAACTTCGATGAAAGCAGAAATTCTTGGATCGGCTCAGTCTGCATCTCAAAGTCTGGAGAGTGCCCGATCACGACTTGCACGAGGCCATCGGCTTCGAGGAGCGCGCGTTCCACTGCTTCCGAAAGGCGGAGCTCTGCATCGCGCGGATTGTCTTTGAATTCATGCACGGCGAGTTCGTCGACGAGTACTTCGATCGTATGCTTGTCGTTTTTCTTGAGCTCGATGCGTTCGCGAAGCTGCTGTATCTTGCCGTCGACGCGCACCGTTGAGAATCCTTTGCCCAAGAGATCATAGAGGAGCTGATAGTATTCCCCCTTTCGTCCTCGTACGACTGGTGCAAAGAGTTGAATGCGCGTGTCGTTAAACGCCACATCCATGACTTTTTTGGTGGCTGTCTTTCCTACCTCCTTGATCTTGGCAAGGATAAACGTATTGATTTCTTCGGGAGAGAGTTTGGTGATGAGTGTGCCGCAGACCGGACAGTATGCCTTGCCGACACGCGCGTAGAGCACGCGAAGGTAGTCATAGATTTCGGTGATCGTTGCGACGGTTGAGCGCGGGTTGTTGCTTCGCGACTTCTGGTCGATGGAGATGGCAGGCGAAAGGCCAGTGATCTCATCGACATCGGGTTTGGGCATTTGATTGAGGAACTGTCGTGCATAGCTTGACAGACTCTCGACATAGCGACGTTGTCCTTCCGCAAAGATCGTGTCAAAGGCAAGCGAAGACTTCCCAGACCCTGAGAGCCCGGTGATCGCCGTCATCGTCCCGCGCGGGATCTCAAGCGAAATGTTTTTGAGGTTGTGGGTACGAGCCCCTTTCACCACAATGCACCCTTCATCTTTTTTTGGTTTTTTGTCTCTTTTTTGTGACATATACGATGTATCCCGCCAAGCGGGAAATCCCCTCGCACTTGCGTATGGGGGTATACAGGACGGATTATATAGTATACTTTGCAATATGGAAACAATTTCAACTGACGCAAAAATTATTCATTTTTTCCGCCGTATTTCTATCCCGACTGCACGCATTTCGCTTTTCATTGTCTTCTTTTGGTTTGGATTGCTCAAGGCGATCGGTCTCTCGCCTGCTGGATCACTCGTTCATGGACTCTTTGATAGCACGCTTGCCGGACTCCTTCCCTTTCATGCGTTTTATGTAGGCTTTGCACTCTTTGAGTGTCTGATCGGTATCCTCTTCATTATCAAAGGCGCCGAGCGCATCGTGATCCCACTACTCTTCATCCACATGATCACGACGTTTCTCCCTCTCATCTTCCTCCCCAGCGAAAGTTGGCAGGCACCGTTTGTCCCCACCCTTGTAGGCCAATACATCATCAAGAACCTCGTCCTTGTAGCAGCCGCAATCGGCATTGCCGCACACTTGCATCCACTTCCGAGGAAAAGTTGAAAAAATCTATAAAGGTGGTATAGTAATAAAAACCATTAAATAAATTGCATATGAAAAAAGGATGCCTCATTCAGCATGTTTGGGTAGAGTCTGTCACACCCAACAGTGATCAGCCAACCACCGGTAAAGCACAAATTAAAATCCTCCCCCACTACAGGACGAAAAAGCCAACGGGAAGAAATTACTTTGCCCTTTCGGTAAATTTATCCAACCTCATTTCTCCCGAAAACTTTGTACCAGGCCCCTACCGTTTAATTGATGGTGGGATTCTCCCGCCATTAGTAAGGTGTTGATGAGTACAGAAAATCCCCCAGATATGCTGGGGGATTTAATTATTCAGTCGTCACTCCATCAAATTCAGCTTCGTTATCTGTTGCTTCTTGTTTAGTAGCTCGGACAATCCCATCTTTGTGGTGTGCGGGCGCATAGAGCGTGTAGAGCTTCAGTGGCTGGGTCCCGGTATTTATCACATTGTGCTGCGTCCCTGCCGGTACGACCACGACATCACCGTCCCCGACTTTGTACTCTGTCTCGCCCACGATCACCGTGCCGAGCCCTGATTCAAATCTGAAAAACTGATCATTCTCTTCATGCACTTCCATACCGATCTCTTCTGCCGTCTCTAGTGTCATGAGTACGAGCTGGACGTGCGCGCCCGTATAGAGCACCTTGCGAAAGTCAGTATTTTCATTGGTAAGATCTTCAATATTTCCAAAATATCCTTTTTTCATAGTAGTGAGTATACCACTTATCCAATTCGAAAGATTTTGTGTGTACATGTCCCACCAGAAACCATCCGGACACTTGTACCAAAATGTTTTGCAAGGAGCGCCGTCACTACCTTATTTGCATGTCCGTGTTGCGCCCCTGCTCGTACATACACCTCAAAGAGATCGCCTTCGAGACGTACGACTGTATCCTTATGGCTTTCTGGAAATACGTGTACTTTGATCAGCTTCATCACGGATTAATATACGTCTTCTCTCGTAACACCCCAATCTCATCACGCAGTATCGCTGCAGTCTCAAAATCGAGGAGCTTCACCGCTTCTTTCATTTCGGCTTCTTTGAGTTTGATCAGTTTCTCTATCGGATTTTTACCTTTGGTCTTGCGACCCTTCTGATCTTTCTCGATCTGTGCAAAGAGTTCGAGGTCGAGTGCAAGCTCGGCGTTGACTGCCTTGCTGTGGTCACTTTCCATGCCTTCGGTGATGTCGCGGATGACCTTTGAGATCGTCTTGGGTGTGATACCGTGCTCTTTGTTGTACGCAAGCTGCTTCGCGCGGCGGCGGTTGGTCTCGCCGATCGCGCGCTCCATCGAGCCGGTCATTTGGTCTG
>CAYYXE010000001.1:106022-109572 GCA_964475655.1 uncultured Candidatus Saccharibacteria bacterium
CGGCGGCGGTTGGTCTCGCCGATCGCGCGCTCCATCGAGCCGGTCATTTGGTCTGCGTAGAGGATGACACGGCCGTTGGCGTTGCGAGCAGCACGACCGATCGTCTGGATGAGCGAGACTTCGCTTCGTAGGAAGCCTTCCTTATCTGCATCAAGGATACCGATGAGCGATACTTCTGGCATATCAAGTCCTTCTCGAAGCAAGTTTACTCCCACCAATATATCAAACTCTCCTTTGCGGAACTTCGTAATGATCTGAATGCGCTCTATAGTCTTGATATCGGAGTGAAGGTACTCTGCCTTTATTTTTCTATCTTTCAAATACACTGACAGATCCTCTGCCATCTTTTTGGTAAGGGTCGTCGCAAGCACTCGTCCGCCGCCTTTGATTTCCTTTTCGGCTTCATTGATGAAGTCTTGGACTTGTCCGGGATAGTCGGTACGCTTGGGGGTCGGAGCCTGTGTCTCGGAAAAATCGTAGGTGTGGGCGTGCGCCTCATCCGCAGGATGAGGTAGGGCTAAGCGATTTTGAAGAGACATAGGCGCAGACCCCTCTAGTATTGGTCTCACTTCTACGATTGGATCGACGAGCCCAGTAGGTCTGATGATTTGCTCCACAATCTGCTCTGAGTGTTCTTTCTCGTACGCACCAGGGGTCGCCGAGACAAAGATCGTTTGTCCGATGCGCTCTTTAAATTCTTCAAACTTCAGCGGTCGGTTATCTTTGGCGCTTGGCAGTCTAAATCCAAACTCGACGAGTGTCTGCTTGCGCGACGCATCTCCTGCATACATACCGCCAAGCTGTGGGATCGTCACGTGCGACTCGTCGATAAAGAGCATGAAGTCTGGACTGCCATCTGCCTTATGAGGGAAATACGAAAGAAGCGTTTCTGGTGGTTCTCCGGCTGCCTTGCCGCTCATGTGTCGAGAGTAGTTTTCGATACCGGAGCAGTATCCCATCTCCTTGATCATGGCGAGATCGTACGCAGTGCGACGCTTGATGCGTTCTGCCTCAAGGAGTTTGCCTTCTGCCTCAAAGTGCTTGAGCTGCTGTGCAAGCTCGTGCTCGATATCCTTGACTGCACGATCTTTTTCTTCGCCGTTGGTGATGAAGTGCTTCGCCGGGAAGATGTAGACAAATGGTTCGTCGTCTTTGAGGATCTTGCTCGATACAGGATCGATCTTGGTGATGCTTTGTACGACGTTCCCCGTAAAGTCGATCTGATACATGATCGTGTCAGATACGGGCATGATGTCGACCTTGTTGCCGAGTGCGCGAAATGTGCCGCTCGAGAGGTCTGCCGTCGTACGAGAGAAATGAATACTGATCAATCGCTCCATCGCTTCGGTGCGCGACATCTTCATCCCCTTTTCGATCTTGAAATTGGTCTTTTCATACTCCACTGGCGATCCGAGACCGTAGATGCATGATACCGATGCGACGATGATTACGTCTTTGCGTGTGAGCAAGGCTTGGGTTGTGGCGTGACGAAGGCGATCGATCTCTTTGTTGATCTGTGCGTCTTTCTCGATGAACGTGTCCGTGACTGGCATGTACGCTTCGGGTTGGTAGTAGTCGTAGTACGAGACGAAGTAGTGGACGACATTGTCAGGGAAATAACTTTTGAACTCTTGTGCAAGCTGGGCGGCGAGGGTTTTGTTGTGTGCGATCACGAGTGTGGGCTTCTGAACTTGCTCAATGATGTTGGCCATCGTAAATGTCTTGCCAGTTGCAGTCGCACCTAGAAGTGTCTGCATCTGTTTGCCTTCTTTGAGTCCCTTCACAAGCTTTTTGATTGCCTCTGGCTGATCGCCTGCGGGCTGGTATTCGCCTGAGAGTTTGAATTTCATGGAGTAATTATATAGAAATTGAGAATTATTGACAAATATATATTATGTGCTAATGTAAGAAAAAATTAAAAACATGAAAAAAATAGAAATTCTTAATATTCCATTTGCAGCGCTTATGGCATATCTTGGCTTGTACCTGCTCAATATCCCCTTAACCTTAGTTTCGGGAAGTATGGCCTTCTTGCTCAGTTTTCCGTATAAAATAAATGGGAATACTTTTTCTCTTTTTGGCGGATTCAATTGCGAAGGAGATCGCAATGGAGGAAATGTATTTTCTTTGATCGGGGTTATTCAATATAGTAAAAATGGATCTGTGTACTGCTTAGTTGCAGCAGGTTTTCAAAAAGCAAGAAATAATTGCCGGTCAGTTATCGGACTCGTTATCGCTTCTATAGCAGGATCGGAGTCAGCTCACTTATTTGGTGTTTCGCTGTATCAAAATGGATATTCTAGGGCCGCTATGGCAATTGGTATTTCTTTCTGTATGCACTCCCACACCATTGTTCATCGCCTTGGAATAAATGTTATCCATATCGGAAATATTTTTGAGTATCCAAAAAGCCTCACCTTAAAATTCTATTAACTTTTATGTAGCCTAGTATCTTCGGAGAACGGCTTTTTTATTTCTTATAATACCTCTCCATAAATTCCTTTTTGAATTCAAAAAATGTATCGTCGATGATAGATGCTCTGATCTTTTCTACAAGTCGTAAAAGAAAATGGATGTTGTGGATGCTCGCAAGTGTGCCCGCAGTCATTTCATCTGCTCTGAAGAGGTGCGCGATGTACGCGCGAGTGTGATGCGTACAGGTATAGCAGGTGCAGCCGGCTTCGAGTGGGCCAAAGTCCTGCGTATATTGTGCATTCTTGATGTGTATTTTGCCGTCATGCGTAAAGAGCGTGCCGTGCCGCCCGATGCGTGTCGGGAGCACACAGTCAAAGAGATCACACCCTGCCTGCACTCCTTCAAAGAGATCAATCGGCTCTCCGATGCCGAGCAGGTGTCGAGGTTTATCCTCAGGAAGGATTGCATTCACCCATCCTACTGCTGTCCCGATGTCGTCCTTGGTAAATGATCCTCCGATGCCGTACCCATCAAACGGCAGTGCTCCGAGATCTCGTGCAGCCTTTTCGCGCAAATCTTTGAATCGTCCGCCTTGCACGACACCAAAGAGTGCTTGTTTCTTCTGTGTATCCAGCGCTTCGTGCGCATCGATACATCGCTTTGCCCATTCGTACGTGCGCGCGAGCGACCTCTCCTGGTACTCATACGGCGCCGTCGGACTCGTACATTCATCAAATGCAAATATCATATCGGCTCCAATCTTCCACTGTGCCTCCATCGAAGACTCTGGTGTAAAGAGATGTTTCGATCCATCAAGGTGAGATTTGAATGTCACGCCTTCGTCAGTCACGATCGCAAGCTGACCCTTGGTCGCAGAGACATCTGATACTGCGTCTCCTTTCGCAACCTTGGATACATTGTTGCCAAATGCAGCTCCAAGTGAGAACGCTTGAAATCCCCCACTATCAGTCATCGTTGGTCCGTGCCAGTCCATAAACTTTCCAAAGCCTCCGGCCTTCTGCACAATGTCTGTGCCGGGCTGGAGATACAGGTGATACGTGTTGGCGAGCACGACCTGCGCCTTGAGGCTCCTGATCTGCTCAGTCGTCAGCGACTTCACCGTCGACTTCGTCCC
>CAYYXE010000001.1:109672-141826 GCA_964475655.1 uncultured Candidatus Saccharibacteria bacterium
GTGCCCTTGATAGATCCATTTCTGCCAAGCTCAGCTTTGAGGGCGTCGTTTTCTTGGGCGAGGAGTTTGGCAGTGGTTATTTGGGCGTCGTAGCTTTCAAGACTGGTCTGCAGCTCAGTGATCTTGGATACCAAGGTGCGTTTGGGCAGAAGTGTGTTGTACACAGTATCTGCAGCACCGAGCGGCACGTCTTCTCGGTGTCTCCCCACCACTGCGCGCACGATGAGCCACACTATGAGGATACCTAGGGTCGCAAAGGCTGCCCATTTCACGATGGTACCGATACTCGCCTGTCTTCGCCTTTTATATGAGGACATGTTCATCAAGAGGAAGTATAACTGATGCGTACGTATCAAAGTGCTCAAGGATGATGCCAGTGCCGCGTGCTACTGCCGACAGCGGATCATCCGCAACATGTATCGGGATCGAGAGCTCGGACGACAAAAGCGCCGGAAGCCCTGGCAAGAGCGCTCCACCTCCGGTGAGGATAATGCCGCTCTGCAATACATCACTCATCATCTCAGGGGGTGCTGTCTCGAGCACTTCGCGGATACCCGCTACCAAAAACCCGATCGGCTGCATCAATGCTTCTCGGATGTCGCCGTCAGTCACCATGAGCGCACGCGGAAGTCCCGTTACGAGATCGCGGCCTCGCACTTCGATTTCCTGATAGTCGGTCTCGATCGCAGAGCCAAGCGCAAGCTTTACGCTCTCGGCAGTTGGTTCACCTACAAGGAGCTTAAATTCATCCCGGAGGTATTCGATGATGCGTGCATTGAAATGATCCCCTGCGATGCGCAAGTTGAGCGAGCGCACGACGCCGCCAAGCGCGATGAGGGCGATGTCAGTCGTGCCGCCGCCGATATCTACTATGAATGTCGCTTTGGCATCAAGCACAGGAAGCCTGACACCGATCGCAGCCGCCATTGCTTCTTCTACCAAATGCACCTCGCGCGCTCCTGCATCGATCGCCGCATCGTACACTGCGCGCATCTCGACGTTGGTGATGCCACTAGGGACTCCGATCACTACTTTGGGCCGGAAAAATTTGTTGCTCATTTTCTCTGCGCGCCTGATGAAATATGCGAGCATTTCTTCGGTCATGTCGAAGTCTGACACGACTCCTTCGATGAGCGGACGCACGATCGAGAGATGCTGCGGCGTCTTGCCCCACATTTTTTTGGCTTCGTGTCCGACTGCAACGATCTGCGACGTCTTGGTATTTACCGCCACAATAGATGGTTCATTGATAATGATGCCGTGCCCACCAAGATACACCAGTGTATTGGCAGTACCCAAATCAATCCCGATCGTATTTGAAAATCGATCACTAAGCTTTTTGAACATGCGCTACGAGGTCGCTGAGCGAGATAATCTTCCCTTCTGCTTCGGTGCGACCTTTGACCTCAGCTCCACCTGCTTCCAAACTTCGCTTTGAGATCACTACTCGAAGCGGCATACCCAAGAGATCTGCATCGGCAAATTTCTCTCCCGCCATCACACCCGCGCGATCGTCATAGAGTACTTCTACGCCTGCAGCAGTCAGCTCCTCATACACGCGATCCGCTTCACTCATATCTTCCCCAAGCCCAAGCAAATGCACATGAAATGGCGCAACTGACTTTGGCCATACAATGCCTTTGTCATCTGCAAACTTTTCTACAACTACTCCCATGACCCGCGTGATGCCGATACCATATGATCCGAGATGTACATGCTGCTTTTCGCCTGCTTCGTTGGTAAAGGTGAAATTCATATCTTCACTTTTTTGCGTACCAAAGTTAAAGATGTTCCCAACCTCTGCAGTCGTTACCTTTTCGAGTTCGTCTTTGGTAACACCAAGATTGGTCAGCGTTTCGTCATTGAGTACTTCTTCGTTGATTGCGGTGTTTTTGCCTCGATGAAGGTAAATGAAATCTTCACCTGCCTCACAGACCGTTTGGAATTCGTGGCTAAACTTCGTAAATGCGCCACCAGATGCAAAGGTGACATACGTATCCGCTCCAATACCGATGCGATCGTACACCCTTTTGTACGCTTCAATCGTCGCCTGATAAAACTTCTCGTGCGCGTCTGCATCGAGACTGCATGAGTACATGTCTTTCATCACAAATTCACGACCGCGCATGATGCCGCTTTTGGCACGGAGTTCGTTGCGAAGCTTCGTTTGAAACTGATAGACATTGATAGGTAGGTCCTTGTAGCTTGCAAGATATTGTTTGATCATTTCTACGATCGGCTCTTCGTGCGACCATCCAAGTCCAAGATCGGTACCATCTTTGAGTTGTGTCTTGAACCAAATATCCACGACACTGTCATCCCATCGCCCTGTTGTCTCCCATGTGCCCTTCTTTTGGAGCGCGGTCATGACCAGCTCTTGCCCACCAATCGCATTCATTTCTTCTCGCACAATCTGCTTGATCTTTTCGACAACGCGAAGTCCGAGCGGCAGGTACGCATACACCCCCGCCATTTCCTTATGGATAAACCCTCCCCGGATCAGCAATTGCGCGTTTTTTGCCACTTCGTCTGCCGGAGCTTCCTTGCGCGTCTTCGTAAATAGCTTGCTTTGCCGCATATAGTACTTACATAATCGCATATTTTGGGTAATAAAAAAAGCCTTCTGTACTTATCAAAATTTGAGAGTACACTAAGTCTATATGAATAATTTTGAAGAAACCCCATTGGTTGGACCACGACCAGAAGATAACGAAAATAGAGAAGTAGAAGAAACAAACGATAACGGTGAGCCGCTTTGGATGGCACTCCTCGAAAACGACCTTTCTCCTTCGCCAGATGAAGTACATGACGCCAAAAACGCATTCGCGCAACTAAAAAATGAACACCCTGAAGTTGTATCAATGTGCGCACACAAAAAGATCGATGAATGCAAAACGATCATTCAGTCGATGGGTGAAGTTTCAGAAGCTGCATAAGAAAAAGCCTTCACGATTTGTGAAGGCTTTTGAATTTTTTGGTTACAACTTAGTGCTGTATCTGGTAAAGAAAAACAGCTTTACAGATGTTGAATGCAATCGGAACCAAGAAGAGCACACTGTATCCCACATTGACTATTCTGTTAATAGCTTTGGAATACTTACTCAAACTATTTGCAATCCCTGCAAAAAATAACATGCCGATGAAGTACAAAATTGTTATACAGGTAATGCCTTCGGAATTTGCATACCATTCGGCTGTGCTGTAGGTGTACTCTGAACTACCGGCCACCCTAGTCTCATCAGCTGCAGTATAGTATTCATTCCAATACTTGTACCATGCACTACTGCCTTCTACATCCTTAGTGTTTTTTAAGGAGTAGCGCACTGTTTCCGTATACGCAGTACCATACGACTGACCCATTACTGCTGTTGTGCTGAGATTATCTGTCTTAACTACACCTAAAGAATAAATGTAGATAAGTATTCCAGATATAAACCACACAAAAAATGCAACGATGCCTGTTACGATTGAAAAACATTCAATTTGCTGATTAGTTGATGCTGTATTCATTATTTAATTTTTAATTGTGTACAATTTGATTACTGAATATATTATATCATAATTTACATATAAAGTCAATATATCCTCCTTGCCAAAAAGCCTTGTAAATGCTATTGTTTTGGCTCATCTTTGTGATGAAATTATTCAGTTAATAAGGGTAGATTAAAGCTCTCCCCTGCTACAGATTGTTATGAAAAAAGAACTCTCAGCCGCTTCCCTTATGGAGGCAGGTGTGCACTACGGATACTCACGTACCCGTCGTCACCCCACCGTTTCGCCATTTCTTTATGGAAATAAAAATGGAACGGACATTATTGATACTGACAAGACGATTGCACAGCTTGAAAAAGCAGCAAGCTTTTTGGCAGAACTTGGCGCAGCCGGCAAGACCGTGCTCTTTGTCGGCGTAAAGCCAGAAGCAAAAAATGCGATCATCGAGACCGCAACCTCACTTCGCCAGCCATACGTGACTGAGCGATGGATCGGCGGCATCCTTACCAACTTTCCTCAGATCAAGGGCCGTATCGAAAAGCTCGAAAAGATGAAGGAAGAGCGCGTCTCAGGGGAGTACGCAAAGTACACCAAGAAAGAGCAGATCCTCTTGAACCGCGAGATGGAGCGACTTAGTAAGTACTTCTCAGGTCTCCTCGGCATGCACAAGATGCCCGAAGCAATGGTGGTCGTGGATAGTAAAAAAGAGCACATCGCAGTACTCGAAGCGCGCAAGATGAACATTCCCGTGATTGCGATCGGCAACACCGACTGCTCTATCCGCGCAATCGAATACCCGATCGTGGCAAATGACTCATCTGCTTCTAGTATCTCAGCACTTCTTGCTATACTAGGAAGCGCTTTCGAAGGAAGTAAATAATTTATTACGTAATCGTTTTTCGAAACGGGAGCGAAGCAAAACTATTTCTTGAGCCGTCTTTCGCAGGGCGACTGGCCCGAGAATGAGCGAATTTTCAGCAGAAAATTACGCGACGGCGAAAGGAATAGTTTTGTTGAGCGACCGTTCACCAACTATATGTCTACAATCACTACCGAACAAGTAAAAGAACTTCGTGACGCTACGGGCGTCTCAGTCATGCAGTGTCGCAAGGCACTCGAAGAAGCAAATGGCGATATGGAAGCCGCAATGATCTTGCTCCGCAAGAAGGGCTCTGAAATCGCTGACAAGAAGGCTGACCGTGATGCTTCTGACGGACTCATCGTCGTGCGCACTGACGGCACACGCGCACTCGTACTTACACTCAACTGCGAGACTGACTTTGTCGCAAAGAATGAAGACTTCGTACGCGTTGCAAATACCCTTGCGGACGTCGCATGGAAAGATGGCGAAGCGGCTGCGCGCGAACAAGCTCCGGCGCTCATCAATGACGTCGTGCTCAAGATCGGAGAAAACATCAAGCTGGGATCTATCGAAGAAGTAACGGGTGACGTCGTCGGTGCATACACGCACCACACCGGCAAGACCGCGACCGTAGTCGTGCTCACTGGCGGTACACAGGAGGTAGCAAAAGACATCGCCATGCATGCAGCTGCAATGAAGCCTCGCTTTCTTTCATCAAGCGAGATCAATGAAGCAGATCGCGCAGGCGTCATGAGTGCACTTGCAGCCGAAATGGATGCACTCGATAAACCCGAAGACATGAAGGCAAAGATCCTCGAAGGCAAGATCGCCGGATACTTCAAGGAACAGACACTGCTTGACCAATCATTCTTTAAGGCACCTGAGAAGACCATCGAACAATACGCCAAAGAACACGGGGCTAGCGTGGTGAAATTTGTGACGTATACTGTCTAGATGATCATCGCAATTGTACTGATCGTACTCCTACTCACTACCTGGCTCTACATTGGCTATCTATCATGGCTGCAAAGCAAGGGTGTACGGTTTGAGCCGATCGAGCGCTCAGACTTCCTCAAGCGCTATGCGTGGCTTGAGCGACTGGTGCGTCGCAGTTGGTACAGCGCACGTGCTGAAGGCAAGAAGATGCTCTTGTGGAGTGGTAAACAAGCAGAAAGTGCGATCACGACGGTCTTCCCCCGATCAGAAGCTGCCTTCAAGAAACCAAACGAGCTCACCGGGCTTCAGACCGGGCCATCATCATACTTCCTCAAGCAAATAACTCCCGAGACAGCAAAGCCGTCACGTTCATCTCGCAGCAAAAAGGTTGTGTAATTAGAAATTTTTGGTATCCTAGTACTACCACGCAGTAGTATTTGCTGTGAATGCCGCTTTAGCTCAGTTTCAGCCGGAGGCTGACCAGCCTTTGGCTGGGGATAGAGCCATATGTTCACTGTATATGTATTAAAAAGTCAGCGAAACAACAAACGCTACGTCGGATACACGAGCAAAACTGCTGAAGCTCGGCTCTACGAACATAATCATGGTTCAAATACATTTACGAGACAAAACGGACCATTTGTGCTATTTTATACGGAGCTGATTGGTGATAAACGTAGCGCGATCATGCGTGAGAGATTTTTAAAATCAGGAAAAGGAAGAGCTTTCTTAGATACTCTATCCTAATAAATAATGCCAGAATAGCTCAGTTGGTAGAGCTCCCGTTTTGTAAACGGGTGGTCGTCGGTTCGAGCCCGACTTCTGGCTCCTTATAGACTTCTGCGGTGTAATTATTCGCGGGATCCCACATCATCCAACTTTCGATCCCGAGATCGTGGGCGGCCTGTATTTGCGCGCGGACTTTTTCTGCATCATAGGCAACGCCGACGAGATCAAAGTCCTGAAGCCAAGGACGGATTTTGCTTTTATCCATCCCTGCTGCTTCAAGCTTTTTGATACCATCACTGAGTGCCTTATACACGACTTTGTATGGTTCGCTTGCCGGGACTGGTATCCCATACGTCCCATTCCAAAAGTGCGAAGGGTACACCATAGGCGAAAGCGCATCGACATGCGGCGCAATCAGTACTGCGTTTTGACCGATGCCGACATCATCGTGTGCAGACATCGTAAGACCAAAGACATCGGCCGAGAGTGGGATACCTACGAGCTCTTGGCGCATCGCCACAAAGAAGTCCTCCATTGTCTCGGCTTTGCTCTTGGTAAAGCCGGTCATATCGAGATATGCGAGCGGGCCATCTGAGGGAAATCTGACATAGTCGAGATTGATCTCATCAAACCCTTGTGCGTATGCATCGCGTGCGATTGCAGTGACATGGTCACGCGTCTTGATACTATCTGCTCGAAGCCAGGTCAAACCTTTGTTGTTGGCCCAAGGAAGTCCTGTGCGCGTGTCTTTGTACGTCTCCTCAGGATGAAGCGCAGAGAAAAAGGGGTCTTCAAAGACGGTGAGTCGTCCGATCACATAGATGCCGCGTGTGTGGAATTCGTCGATGACACTTTTGAGATCTTTGATGCGCTTGGTACCCACACCAGTTGCCTTCAAGCCTTCATCAAGCGGCTCATACGAGAGCCTTCCTGTTGCGTCTTTGATATCAAGCACGACGGCATTCAAGATACTGTCATCATAGAGCGAGAGAAGCCTCGTAAATCGCGTCGCAGTACCCGCAGTCCAGCCCGTACTATATAGTGCGCGAAGCGGATAAGGTGCTGGCACATGCAACGGCATATCAGCAACAGGTGGCGCTGCGATCTGCTCCTCGATCACAGGGAGAGTAGCTGAAGACTCGAGCCTGGAACTTTCTTCTAATCTCTCGGGTGATGCGGCCGGCACTATGTCATGCCCTACCGTCTGGATCAAAAACCCAAAAGTGCCAAAAAACGCCACAATCGCGATCCAGTGCGTGCGATGTATTCGCTCAGGTTGCATGTGAGCACAGTATACTCAACAAATGAAATATCCTCCTACACTGTAGGAGGATATTTCGAATGAGTTATGAAAGATGCTTGCTGACGAGCTTGGTCATTTCAAACATGTTTACAGTGGCCTTGCCACCAAACACTGCCTTGAGCTTGTCATCGGCGTTGATGTTGCGCTTGTTGGCTGGATCTTGAAGGTTGTGCTTCTTGATGTATGCCCAGAGTCCCTTTACTACTTCACTGCGAGGCATTGGCCCCTTTCCAACGACTGCAGCGAGGTCATCGCTGAGTGTCATTGGTTTCATAAATGCTGAATTTGCTGTTGGCATGATTCGAGTTTGATTATTACTAAATTGAGGCGTAAATGGGGTATCCCCCGCCGTCCCCGAGATTATACCATATTCTAGTTGTAAAGGGAATGAGGAGAATGGTAGGTACCCCATATATTGACATTTTATTAAGATAATCGTAGTGTACCAATATATGAAAAACACCATCGCAGCACTTATCGTCCTTGTAGGTATATTTGTATTTACTACGCATAGCTATGCCTATAGCTGTGGCGGGCCATGTTTTCAAAATTACGGCGGTGGATCTATCTCGTACGACTACCCCTACTATCAAACCCCCTCATACGGATACCAGACCTACTTTCCTACTATTTCGTATCCCCAGACCTCATACTACGGATACAACACGTACTATCCAGCCTACCCTACCTACTACAGCCAGCCATACTATGGTACCAACGGTTCGTTTTGGGGCGGATTTGCGGGAGGCGTGGTAGGCTCACTTCTGGGAAGTGCGTACGGCGGAAACAACTATTATTCCAATGCCTACTACGACAACAGCTATTACGGCTACAGTACGTACTACGGATACTAACCCAAAGGCCCCCATCTCGAGGGCTTTTGTATTACACACTATTTATTATTTAAATACGCAATCGTGATCTGCAATACGCTTGCAAACGTCACCCAGAGGAAGTATGCGATGTTGGCAAAGACTACCCAGAGCAAATATGGGTAGATGGCGATGCATGCCCAGATGAGTGTGCCCCATACGAGTACGACATCGATTGCGGCAAGGAGGTTGTTGCGCAGACCAAACTGGATCGGCGTGTAGGCGAAGTTGAAGACGAGATTGAGGATAAACGGGAGTACGACGACAAACGGTATGTTGCTCCCTGCAGCCGTCACAAACACTGCGCCAAACGAGATCGCGATCCCGATATACAGCGCCGTCCATACCGGCCCAAACACCCACCTCGGCGGCGCCCATGAAGGCTTCTGAAGCTGTGCGTACCAGTGGTAGGTGTCGTGCATAGAGTAGAGTATATAGTGCTATATCCAAATTCAAAGCTGCATCATATCCAAAGTCTCCGGAATGAATCCGTGGACTATTTGTGCTACAAAAAACCGCCCTCAATCGAGGACGGTACACACTGTTCATATCTCCACTACTTCTTTTGTGTCAATTTTCTTACCTGGCGGCCATACATCAGGTCTTTTTTATCCTGGTCGTTGAGAAAGAGGTTGCTAGCTGCAATGGATTTCTTTGTTTTATCATCCATAAGACCCAGTGCTTTTTTCAAAAAACTTTTGAGCATCTTCTGATCAAACCTGCGAGCAGCTTCAACCAGTACCCATTCTACATTTGCGGGTGCCAAACTGTCAGTAATAAACGCTACAAACCTGTTTGAATCCAAGTACATTGCCTTTGATTTCGGACCGGGTTTGTTTTTAAACTTATTAGTACCTTTGGAAACGGTAGTTTTTACCTTCTTTACCGCTTTCTTGGCAGGACTACCTGCTGATGTGGTCGTTGCGGCTTTTTTTGCTGTTGCCATATTTAGTTGTTAGAGGTTTTTTGAACTCTGCACGCATTATAGCATATTTATATGTAATGTCAACAAATATGCTCCCTTTCCTTTATAGTCTTACTTCCAGTTGCCTGTGCGGTGATCGTCCTCGGTTTTTTCATTGAGCTTTTCCCATTCTTCGTCACTAAGCTGTTGGGTAAGTGACGTACCTTCCTCGGAAGACGTAGGCTCTGGTTGTGGCGTTTCTTGTGGAAATAATTCTCCTTGTGGTACTTGTTCCATATCGTTGAGTATACCCTACTTATGCAATGATGGTTTTGATTATACGATTATATTTTAACATTATTGACAGTAGTATATATGTGTGTTAATTTGTCAGAGACAACAACTTTTTGTACTTTAAATACATAACATGGAAACAAAAGAAAAAATGAACTTGCTCCACTCCCTTTCAATAGGGAAACAACCAAAAGCAATGATTGCGCTTGTGTTACTTGGCAAGAAACCGTGCGTTGAATTAGACACGTACACTCACAATACTCTACCAAGTGAAGTTAAAAGGGTGCTTGAAGCAATTGGATTGGTAGTTATACCGATATCTGTTGGTGAAGCTGAGAACGTAAGACATACTGCAAAATTTTGCATTTCTTTAGATAAGATATATGCAGACATGCTTGCAGCACTGATTCACACCCGCGAACAACTTGTGGGTATTCCAAGTGATCATCCATACCACAAATTGTACGGGGTACTGATGGGCTACCCGCTTTCTGCAATTGAAGGATTTGTTTCAAACAGAATGCTTTCTGAAGAAAGCGAACTGTACCCTCAAACCATGAAAGATAACTTGCTGGTTGTATTTCGACTATCAATCGATCACTGGGAGCAGGAAATGGAAACCCTTATTGCATGGGAACATGCACTCGAAAGAGGTGCCCCCAAAATTCTGGATGAGCTGTATTCTATAATTGTAAAATAAACAATTACTATCCCAAACAAACTATGTTTGGGATATTTTATTTTGCCTGTGTGAATAAATTATCTATAGATCCAAGCGCTCGGTCAAGGACGCTGACGGTGAGGTGGATGTGGCCTATAGTTATGGAGAGATGATGGGTATAGTAATACTAATTTTCTTTTCTAATCTTCAAGGCTACTGGGGCTTTCTCAATCGTACGTAGTAGAAGATTTAATGCTGATTCTACTTTTTCAACATCACACTCTTTTACACGAGGTTTACTAAAATGAAAAGTGTTTCTTACATCATTTAGTTCCAAAATATCTTGTGCGGTTTTTTCTTGAATTAATTTTTTATCTCTATAAAAAGTAACTAGATCGTAAAGTCCGATTTGATGTTCTTTTTTCTCTGTTACTTGTTGTACAGCAATAACTACTGGTAAGTTACTCTTTTCTCTATGATTATATTTTTCTGATAATATTTCCACATACTTATATTCACAAAATGTAATCTTTTCATCACGCTCTTTAAAAAAGAACATCAGCACAGCCTCTATTGCAGATATAACGTATAAAATTATAACCCTATATGTCTCTTCTTTATATAATGGTTTTTCCTCTAAGGACTTAGACTGTTCATAAAGTGTGTAAATATACTCTACAGAATCCTCTAATGTCTTCTTTAGTTGAGAATCCGTAATAAAATCAAGATCAGTCATAGTGCTTATTTACTTTTTTCTTGGGTCATTTTAAGCAACTTAGAAAGTGAGGGAAGACCTTCTTTTTTTAAAACAGTGTGCAATTTAGCATCAGACCTATAGCCTAAATCAACACCATACTTTTTCTCTATGGTTTTAACTAAAGTATCTCCGCGTTTCTTAGGAAGAAGTTTACTCATACAATAAGTTTAGCATATGCTAGACTTTCCCTGTGGATATACAATTTCTGGCTGCCTGAGGGGCAGAGGCTCGCCTTCCGGTCGACGACGCCTAGAAACCCTCACCCTCTAGAACTCTAACAACAACAGCCTGAACACTCATTTCTTCATTATTAGCGAATCTCATGGGTTGGTGTTTTGGATTTGTTGAGCATGGTTTCAAAAGAACTTCGCTACCTTCTCTGTGATATTCTTTTATTGTAGCGTCCTCGCCGATAAGAGCAACGACCTTGTTACCTATTTCCGGATGATAGTTTTTTCGACACAAGACTAGGTCCCCATCGTTTATACCAGCTTTGTTCATAGAATCCCCAGTTGTACGTAGTACGAAATATTTTGAACCTTTTGATATATATTCAGCAGGAACATCTATCATTTCTTGAACTGTGGAATCAGCAAACATCAGTTCGCCACAACCCGCAGAATCAAATACTGGTAATGTAACCATTTCACCACTATAAGGAGATTTGACTATTTGAGGAGTAATTTCTTTTTGAATTGAGATAGGAGTTTTGTATATAATTTGCTTTAAATAATTTCTTAAGTTTTCATCTACAACGTACACATACGTCCCTTTTATTCCTCGCGTCAACAAAGTTTTATAGATATTTATGATGTATCTTTCGAGTTCTTTTGGATCTGTAATACCATTACGGCCATTGATATCAAAATATTTTTCTTTATCGACCTCAAATTTTTTACTTTCTGTGTTGTACGAAAATTCAGGGCCAATAATCACCCCGACATAATTTAAGTCGTATCCTTGTACCGTATGGATGCATCCAACTTCGTTTACTGCATTTGGTGAATTTACCCAATCTTGTGTTGTAGAATTCCAGACAAGCTTTAAGTCGCCTATTTCTATATCGTACACCCGTGTACCGCGGGCTGTATGCCAAGGCCATGCATATCCAGCAACAACTCGAGCAAGTTTATGCTTTTTATCCTTTTCTTTGATTTGACTGACCATTTCTTCAGCATTATCAAATAGCTGAAAATCATAATTTGAAAAGTTGATGTGTTGTGGAGTTTTTAAATCAAAAATGTCCTCAATGAATTTAATATATTCTTCACCTGCTTCAACACGTATTTGCGAAACTAATCTGTATTCTTTTGTAGTGAGTTTTTTAAAATCCTCTGGTCGAATATCAGCAGGCTTTACACTCTGGTTTTCATCATAAAAAAATATCTGATATTTGGAGGATCGTAGTATCCAATCAAGCTGTGTACCCTCATTGCCCAAACCAAGCCTTTTGTTTACAGCATCAAACGCACCATAGCCCATAATTCCTTTTCGTCTTTGTAAACGGTGTGATTCATCCACAATCAGTAAGTCGTATTGATTTTTTACAACATCATTTGGACCAATAACCATATTTGATTTTAAGCCTTTAATTTTTGAAAAAACTTTTGCTATTGTTTTTCGAAGCGAGGCCATAGGGACAACAAGGCCGATGTTCATATTCTTTGTCTCGTCCTGTTCTTTCAAATATTTAAAAAGATAGGTAGCAAGAATCGTTTTGCCTGTACCAGGTTTACCATGAACAACATATGTCTTTGCTTTATCTAAACGGATATCTTTATATATCTGCCGAGCTACGACAAACTGATCTTCAGTCAGTGACTTATAGGGTGAATATTTAAAAAGGTCACTATTTTTGAGATCGCGCAATGTACTTCGAGCAAGACCCATTTCCCGAAGCTTTTCCCATATATCTTCAAATTTTGCTTTATATTTTTGCCTATCGTAATAATTATGGTTTTGCATTCCCCCATTACCATTTTGTAGGACAAATTTTTGATCAGCTACCATATACTGAATCAACCAAGACTCAATATCGAGGGTTGCTGACTTGTTGAATTCTTCATCTGCAATGACGTGAATTTCAGAAAGGGCTCTTCGGATGGGATTTTCATAATGCTGCTTGCTTCTATAAAATGCATTGACTGTTTCTCCTATATACACCTCTTTTTGATTGTGGGCTACATATACTACCGGCCAGTTCTTGCCAAAACGGTATTTTTTTATATTTTCGAAGTTATCTTTATGGAATTTGAACGAGTGAATTTCTGACATGACTAGAGCTCATTGTACTTATCTGATTTCCCTCTTGCTTTTTCTACTGGATACTTTTGTTCATTTTGATCCATTTTTTTATCGAGCGCCTCCACAAGATCGATGCTGTAATAATTTGAAAGCAGAATAAGCCAGTAAAACACATCAGCAAGCTCCTCGTTTATTTTTTCAGCACGTTCAGGTTTGAGCTGGTTATCTTTGGTCCATTGATAAAGCTCAAGGACTTCAGAAGCTTCCAAATTGAGAGAAATTGCGAGATTTTTAGGGTCATGAAATTGAGACCAATCTCTATCAGCTGAGAATTTTTTAATACGCTCTACAAGAGCAGTAAATCTGCCAGCATTTTCCATATCGACACTATCCCACAAAGTAAGGCTTTTTTCAATGTCTCCCAATTCCCACATTTCACCCCCTTTTTCAAACCACCCACTTCCCCATATTTGACAAATTTATAATATATGATATTTTGAAACAAACAAAACAAATTACCAATGAGTGAGAAAAAATACGGTCTAGGATCCAATAAGCCCATGGATTTAGTAATGAAGTATCTCGGCTGGTTTCCTGAAGGATTACAAGATTGGGAACCAGTAATTGAGACACCCCTCTCCGAAGTTACTATGGTGAGCCCTGACCACAAAGAGCGGATTGAACTGTTGATGTGGCAACAAATCAGTAAAGATGCTTTTCCTTTAGAATTTTTTGGAGACAAAAGGTCTGTTGGACATCACCGATTCTGCATTGTTTCAGAAAAGAAAAAACCTACGGTGCGTTTTATTATCCCCATGCACTAAGCAAAAGGCTTCAAATTGTATAGATATACATTTGAAGCTTTTTTATTTCAACTTCTCCCCTACTGCACACCCCTCGACATGCGCCCCTGCCAAATACCCCGTACTCATGAGGAATTCGCCCACGATTTCGCCACCCGTAAATTTAAATGTGGACTTAAATATCTTCGTCCATTCGTCGCGCGTCTTGCCCTTGTGGAGATCGAGCCATTTCTTGAATGATCCGTATTCTTTTTGAAGCCCGAGTATAACAGTAGCATTGTGGATCACTGCATCTACTTTGAGCCTATTGCGAATGATGCCGGCATCAGCAAGGAGGCGCGCTCTATCCGCAGCTTTGTATGACGCGACTTTTTTGATAGAGAATTTATGATAGGCTTTTTGGAAATTTTTCTGCTTCTTCAGGATAGTGTCCCAGCTGAGGCCGGCTTGGTTGATTTCAAGCACGAGTCGCTCAAAGAGCTCGTCATCGCTCTCTATAGGAAATCCGTACTGCGTGTCGTGATAGATACGGTGCACATTGTCCTTGTCCAAAGTCTGTACATATGCGCAATACGACAAAGGTTTGTCTGCCATACCAGCGATTGTACCACGGTGCACTTGACGTACTCTTTGCATGGTTTATACTATATGCATTATGGCTTCGGCCTCCGAGGAACCCCGCAGAAATGTGGGGTTCCGATGCGTTTAGAGTGATTTTTTCCAAGCATCAAATAGTGCACTAAAAGCCTCTTGGTCCAGCAAATCAATCTTTCGTAATAGCCGCTTTGTACTAATCATTCGCATCTGCGTCAGCTTGACCCATGACGCCTTATCGCCAGTTTTAATTTTATAATGAAATGAGTCTGACTTTTGTTTGGTTGTGATAGGTAGGACGATGAGTGATTGCTTATTATACACCTTTACGACAACTACGGGTCTTTCAAAATTTTCATGCTTACCATCTATTTCTGCACCTATATTAATACCTAATGAACACCACCATATTTCGCGAGGATGCGCATAAAAAATGCGTTCGTTTTCATTCAGTTGCTTTTTTAGAGAATTCCACTGATCAAAATCTTTTTCCATACTAAGACATAGTGCTACAAAAAAGATAATACAATTCTAAACAAACACTGCCTCGCGGGAGGCAGTGTTTGTTTTTTATTTCTTTTTAGATGCAGTCTTTTTCTTGGGAGCAGGTTATTTCTTGGTCGAGGCTACTTGCTTGGGAAGGATAGCGCGCACCTGCTCAAGCGTCTGAAATCCTTGGTACGTCTTGCCTTGGATGACGACTGCGGGCAGTGTGTCGCTGATCTTGTAGATGGAGCGAAGCGCCTTGATGGTGGAGAGATCGAGGTTGTAGTCAAAGGAGTACACGCGCACATCACTTCGCTCGTTGCGGATTGCATCGAGGACGTAGCCTTGCTTCACACAGTCCTCACAAGAATCTTTGCGTCCATAAAAGTACAAGATAGATACCGGCGTCTGCTTGCAGCGCTCGCCTACGCGCTTGGTGAGGAGGAAGTCTTTGACTTGGAGTATGGTGTACTGCTTCTTGAGCAGATCGACTTCGTCTTTGGCGGAGAGGTTTTGTTCGGCGTACGAAATTTTCTCGGCAAGGGACGCGATCTCGGTCGAAAAGACTGAGTTGTTGAGATCGACACAGGAGAGCTCTTCGAGAAGCGAAAACTGCGTCTCGGATGAAAGGATATCGACGGCGACTTTGTTTTGGATATCCTTTACTTCACTGAGCTTGCGGGCATTGAAATACGAGCTTGCATACCATGCCGTGCCAAAGAGAACACAGGTGATCAAAAAGACATAGAAGTATTTGCGAAATCCATTCATATATTATCTCCACGCGGGCTGACGGCGTCCTCTGAGTGTATTCCAAACCGCCTTCAAAAGCCAGAATGGTGCAATCACGCTATATACGATCACATAGAGGATGATGTGCCAATCAAACTTGCGGCGCTGGCCCGAGATCTTCATCCCCATCATGATCGAAAAGACCACAAGGATGTAGATGATCGCTTCGACAAAGACGATCGTGCGCGTGCTGATAAAGAACGCATCCAGATGAAGCCCGACACTCGATGCGCTCCATCCCGTCACCGAGAGCTGCGTGATCTTTTTGATCACAAAAATAACGAAGTTGTAAAAGAGTGCAAAGGAGAGGTACACGACTGCGGTGATCGAGATGATGCCGGAGGGCAGTGTAAAGAATGAAAAGTTGCCGTACTTGGTCTTGAAGATGAGGCGGCGATAGTCGATGGTGTTTTGGATGAAGCCGTAGATCCAGCGCAGGCGCTGCTTGTAGAGCTTTTTGAGCGTATCAGGAGAAGACGTGTAGACGACAGACTTGTGCGAATGAAAGATGCGCATGTGATGCTCCTGCATGCGGTACGCGATCTCTTGGTCCTCAGTACCGTGCGCCTTCCTAAAGAGGCCGATGGTTTGAAAGACTTCCTTGCGAAAGATCGAAAACGGTCCCGGTGTCACATGGATCGCATTCATAAAGGAAAGCATCTTTTTGTTGTAGGCGGACATGTTGTACTCGACCTTTTGGGCATACTGGAGCATGTTGCCCGGCTTGTGAATGATCATGCTCGGAGCGGTCGCCATGATGTCGGGGTGGGTGTTGAAGGCGTCGACCATATAGATGAGCGCATCGGGCTCGACAAATGAGTCTGCATCCAAGCAGCCGATGAGATCTGCATCGGTGTGCTCGATCCCAAAGTTTACTGCAGTGTGCTTGCCGCCGTTTTCTTTTTGGAAGATCTTTACCTGTGGGTTGTCTTTGTATTTGCAAATCTCAGCCCACGTCGTATCGGTCGAACCGTCATCGACGACAATGATCTCAAGCTTGTCTGAAGGATAGTTGAGATTGAGAAGGGAGAGGATCGTGCCGTGCACGGTCGTCTCTTCGTTCCAGCAGGGCACGATGATCGCGACCTTGGGAAAGTGGGTGAGGGTCGGAAGCGGCGCATCAAAGGACTTCTGGAGCTCCTTACGGCGCTCAAAAAACGTCACGAGCATAAATATCTGCACGTATACCGCCAAAAACGTGATGGCGTACGTCACCATTTCCCCCACTGTCATAGAGATACAAAATACCATTTTTGAGGCATTTTTTCAATACGGCACTGTATGCGGTATACTTCTGTCATGGAACAAGAAACAACACACCCAACCCCAAAAAAATCTATTAGCACCGGCGCAGCGATCGTCACCGCAGCAGTTATCATCGGCATTGCGATCGTCATTGCCTTTGGTCCCAAGTCTGCATCCAACGGCACACCCGCAAACAATGTCCAGCAGCCTGCCGAAGTCACCTCAGTCCCCGCAGATGTGGCAAAGATCCGTCAGAGCGATCGCATCCGCGGCGACGCAGCAACGGCACAAGTGGCAGTGATCGAATACTCAGACAGTGACTGTCCGTACTGCGCACGATTTCACACGACGATGCAAGACATTGTAGAAGAATACAACGGCAAGGTCGCATGGGTATACCGATACTTCCCGCTCGCGTCTCTGCACCCCAACGCAACCACTGAAGCAGTGGCACTCGAGTGTGTGGCAGATCTCGGCGGCAATGATGACTTCAACAAATACCTCGACATCTTGATCAACACCACGCTGAACGCCGACCCCAAGAGCAACGAGACACTCACGACCTTTGCAATGGCACAAGGCATCCGTGACGATCTCTTTACAGCCTGCATGAAGGGCACCAAGGCCGCAGCTCGCGTCAAAGCTGACACCGAAGAAGCACAAAAAATCGGCGCACAAGGCACACCATTCTCTATCATCGTCAACCTCAAATCTGGCAAGCAAGCCATCGTCCCTGGTGCATACGGGATCGAGGAAGTGAAGGCAAAGATTGACTCAGTCCTCAGATAAAATTAAGCATAAAAAAATCCCCGATATTTGTCGGGGATTTTGCATTCAAAATACTAAATTTTAATCTTCTGCATAACGAATGTTGAGATCATATACGGCACACACTTTTTCAATAAAGAATGCAAGCGGTTTTTCCCATTCTTCGTTCTGTATACGGTCAGTGTTTCCAATGATTTCAAAAAGTTTTTCTTTTTCTGGTTGAGTATCTGGTTCCACTTTTGATGCTGCCTGCCCCATTGTAAATGATATTACCGGAGAAGAGACATTACCTAAAAGAAGATAACAATATACCAAGCAGAAGGAACTCGGGTGATAAAATGCTTTATTTGAACCTAATTCATCTATCGAGAAACACTTACCATTCTGATCTTCATCTTCAAATGTATGGATATGCAATCCATAATATTCTGATGATTCTATTTTAGTTTTTAACGCTGTAAGAACAGCAAGTACCTTTCTGTACTCAATTTCTGAATATTTTTCCATGATTGTAAGTTTTTCTTTATATTATCACATATATTTATTTTGTCAAATATAAAAAGCCCTTATTTCTAAAGGCTTTTTGGGGAGATACGTATAAATATCACTTACTCCATCTTTATTGAATTACGACGGAATTAATCAAAGTAATTGCGAAGTCTCTGAATCCGATCATTTTGTCGGAGCTTCTCATGCACCTTTGCTTCGATTTGTCGGATGCGTTCGCGCGTGACACCAAACTCCTTCCCTACTTCTTCGAGGGTGTGCTGTACACCATCAGTGAGTCCATAGCGGAGCTCGAGAATGCGTTTCTCTTTGGGAGAGATTTCTTCGAGGACTTCCTTGATCGCGTCTTGGAGCATGCGGTGGGACGCTTCTTGGTCGGGACGGAGGATCTTGTCGTCGGGGATGAATTCGCCGAATGTAGATTTGTCTTCGTCGTCTCCGATCGGCTGCTCGAGTGAGCGAGTCTCTTGGTTGATTTGTTCGATCACGTGGATTTTCTCGACTTCGATACCCATTTCACTGGCGACTTCTTCGGGGGTCGGATCACGGCCGAGGTCTTGGGCGAGACGGCGGAGCACCTGCTTGTACTTGGAGATCGTCTCTACCATGTGCACCGGGATGCGGATGGTACGCGACTGATCGGCAAGTGCGCGTGTGATCGACTGACGGATCCACCACGTCGCATAGGTCGAGAACTTAAATCCCTTGGTGTAGTCAAACTTCTCTACTGCCTTAAAGAGGCCGATGTTGCCTTCTTGGATGAGATCAAGGAGGGTGAGGTCGGCGGTGCGGTTGGCATACTTTTTGGCGATGGACACGACGAGACGCAAGTTGCTACGTGCGAGCAAGTTCTTTGCTTCGAGGTCGCCCGCCTCGATGCGCTTGGCGAGCTCGCGCTCTTGGGCTGCGGCAATGAGCGGGTACTGCCCGATATCTTTGAGGTACATCTGCACTGAGGAGAAGTTGTGGCTCTCCTTTACATACTTGGACAGGTCTTGGGTATGATCAATGTCGAGCAAGTTGCCTCCCTCGAGTACGTCGATACCGGCCGTGCCAAACTTTTCGTAGAGTTCATCGAGAAACATGATGTTGTTCTCGATATCCGGAAATGTCTTGAGGATCTCATCATACGTGATGAAGCCGCGCTTCTTGCCCTTCTCGATGAGATCATTGGCTTTAGCTTCGAGCTCGCGAAGTTTCTTTTCGGTATTTACTTCGCGGCGCGTGCCTTGGCCTTCGTGACGGATCGTGATTGGCTTTGGCTTGTGTTTGGGTTTGGCAGGGAGAGCCTTTTTGGGTGTGGGCTTTTTGACTGCTTTCTTTGCTACTTTCTTGAGGACCTTCTTTGGTGCAGGTTTCTTGGCTGCTGGCTTTTTGGCTGTAGAGCGACTTTGAGAAGTCGGTTTTTTCTTACTATTGGGTTTTGAAGCTTTTTTGGAAGCGGGTTTTTTCTTGGTCACCATAACGATAAACGTATCCTACTAGATTACTAAAATTTGCGCGCAAGTCAATCCATCAGGTGTCTCCATGACGGCGTTTGTTGAGAGTATGGAGCTGTGCAAGGATAGACGCAGAGCTCTCTTCGTCTCCTTTCTTTTCGGCTTCTTCGAGCGAGTGCGTGAGCGATACACGGACAGCTGCAAAAAACTGCTCCGTGAGTTTGCGCGCGAGTTCTCCGATCACGGTATCGCGATCTGCCGCAGCAAGTGCGCCATAGTCGCGCTCCGCAAGGGCGAGGAGTTGTACCATCCGTTCTTCAGAAACGGTAGGAAATGCAAAGTGCTGATCGTCAAACGAAAGTGACATGAGTTGCTGCCTTTGGTCTGTCGCCATAGCTGACGGATATCGTTCAGTGAGCGCGAGGAAGCGTTCGGGAAGTGTGGTGTCATCTTTGGTACTGTGCACTTCTTGTGACACTTTTGCTACTGGAGTTGCTTGCAGAAAACGCTCGAGCTCACTGACGATATCACTCTTGGGGAGTTCGAGCTCTTTGGCAATCGCTTCGACGTATGTGCCCTGCTCGATCGGAGATACGACCTTCACAAGAAAGGGAAATACTCGCTCGCGCAGCTGCTGCACCATCACGTGCGGTGAAAGCTCGTGGCGGTTGATGCGTGCGAGCTGGTGCAAGATAAAGTGGCGGCTCTTTTTGAGAAGCTCTTTCCATCCATCGGTACCATACTCTTTGATATAGTCTGCGGGATCCATCCCTGTCGGCAGTGGCACCACCTTGGGATTCATACCCAGTGAGAGCGCGACTAGTGCAGCACGATCGAGCGCCTTTTGTCCCGCAGCATCGCCATCAAACGCAAGAAAGACATGCGGTGTCAGACGCGAGAGTACGACGAGCTGTGCGGTCGGATCGCTTGCTGCTTGATCACTCACCGCAGTACCGCTGGTCGCGACCGTGTTCTTAAATCCCGCTTGATGCGCGAGCACGCAGTCCATCTGCCCTTCGACAAGGATTGCAAAATTGTGATGTCTGATTGCCTGCTTTGCCTTATCAAACCCAAAGAGTATGCGCGACTTTTGGAAGAGCTCGGTCTCGGGAGAGTTGAGATACTTGGGACTTTGTTTGTCACCTTCTGCATCAGCCGGATACAGTCTCCCACTAAATCCAACAATCCGCCCGCTTGCGTCTGCAAGTGGGAACATCACACGTTTGCGGAAGCGATCGTAGTACCCTTTCTCAGTTTTCTTGATAAGTCCTGCACGTTCGGCAGCAAGCGTCTCACTTTCAGCCTTCAGCGACGTCGCCACAAATCGCCATTCGTCCGGTACATAGCCGATGCGGAAACTTTTGATCGTGTCATCGGAGAGTCCCCGCGCATGCAGATATGTAATGATCTCGGGATGACGTGCGAGCTCGTGCTGATAGCGGGTCGCTACTGCTTCGAGTACGTCGTAGAGTGGGTCAGCACTCTCACGATGTACGTGCTGATGCGTAAGTACGACTCCCGCCCTATCCGCCAGGATCTTCAGCGCACCCTTGCGATCGACCCCTTCAAACTGCTCGACAAATGTAAAGATGTCGCCTTTGGCACCGCAGCCGAAGCAGTAGTAGAGACCGCGTTCAGGTGAGACCGAAAACGAAGCACTCCGTTCCTGGTGGAACGGGCACTTCGCTTTGAAACTACTTCCCGAGGGGATAAGCGTGATGTAACTGGAGAGGACGTCGTTGATGGGAAGGCGATCTTTGATTTGCTCGAAGACCGACTGCATACTAGTCCTGCTCTCGGTTAATGTCCTTGTTTACTTCGAGTGCGCGTCGATCGCGGAACCCAGTACCCGCAGGGATAAGTCGTCCCACAGTGACGTTTTCTTTGAGACCTCGGAGGTTGTCCGTACCACCCTTGACGGCGTTTGCTATAAGCACGCGGTTGGTGTTTTGGAATGAGGCAGCAGAGATCCAAGACTTTGCGTTCAGTGACGTCGGCGTGATACCGAGGATGATGAGTTCACCCTTCGCCTCACGCAGACCCTGCGCCTTCATCGCACCGTTTTCTTCGAGGAGCTCGGTCTGCTCTACTACTTCACCTGGAGAGAATGACGTGTCGCCTGCATCCTTGATCTTGCGTCGTGAGAACATCTGACGAACGATGATCTCGAGGTGCTTGCGTGCGATTGATGCACCTTGGAGTTCGTACACCTTTGAGATTTCTCGGATGATGTAGTCTTCGGCAGCTTCCTTGCCACCGTATTGGTAGACTTCGCCGATATTTGCACTACCATCCGTAAGAAGGTCGCCCTTCATTACTTCTTGTCCCACCTTCACGATCGGAATGCGTCGTGGATGCACTACGTAGTCAACTGACTCTTTGGAAGTCTCTGACTTCTCAGACATGACTGAGATGATCTTTTCACCTGCATTGTCTTTGATCTCAGTCACCGTACCTGAGTACTTGGCGACGAGCGCAGGATTCTTGACGGTGCGGCACTCAAAGATTTCTTCGACACGAGGAAGACCTTGGGTAATGTCGACACCTGCGAGACCTCCAGCGTGGAAGGTACGAAGCGTAAGCTGAGTACCCGGCTCACCGATCGCCTGCGCTGCAACGATACCCACCGACTCACCCTTGTCCACGATGTGATTGCGGCCGAGGTCAAGCCCATAACACTGTCGGCACAGACCATAGACGGTCTTGCAGACCATCGGCGTACGAATATACGCCTCAGTCACACCCTTTGCTTCTATCTCAAGCGCTTCGTCACGCGTGATCAAGTGACCCCGCTTGAAGAGTGTCGTACCGTCCACTACGATATCTTTTGCAAGGACGCGGCCTCGAATGTTCTTGGAAAGTGGGATCTCAAATCCAGAAATGATTTCTTTGGTCACACGCTTGCTTGCCTTGGTACCACAGTCGTCTTCGGTGATGATGACGTCTTGCGCCACATCGACAAGTCGTCGGGTGAGGTATCCGGCACGTGCAGTGTTGAGCGCCGTGTCAGCAAGACCCTTACGTGATCCGTGCGTCGTAATGAAGTACTCAAGTGGAGAGAATCCTTCTTTAAATGACGGAATGATTGGGAAGTCAATGGTACGACCGGTCGTGTTTTGGATGAGACCCTTCATACCAGCCATCTGCGTTACGTTGGACACCGTACCTCGCGCACCGGAGGTGATCATATCGTATACCGATGAGTGCTTCTGGATGGTGTCAGGAAGTGCCTTTTCGATCTCGGCCTTTGCTTTGTTCCAGATAGAGATCACTGACTGATAGCGCTCTTCTTCTGAAAGAAGGCCCTCTTCAAACTGTTCTTTTACTTCAGCTTCCATTGCGCGATACTTGGCGACAATTGCAGGCTTTTCCTTGGGTACAATGACGTTGTCGATACCCCATGACGTACCACTCTTGGTCGCATACTTGTAGCCAAAGGTCTTCATGCGATCGAGGATGCCGGCGATCGGACCAACACCATACTTTGAGATAAGGTTGTCGACGATCGTCACCATTTTCTTGGCAGTCATTTCTTCGTTCATGTAGGGAAAGTCGTTGGGGAGGATTGCGTTGAAAAGCAGTCGTCCGACAGTCGTCTCAAACGGCTTGCCGCCAAACATGTCGTACTTTTCATTGGTTGTACCGAGCACATTGATCTTTGCGCGGAAGCTGATCACTTCGAGATCGCGCGCCATGATTGCTTCGTTGGGGCTACTAAAGTACATGCCTTCGCCCTTTTCGCCATCGACTGATGAGGTCATCCAGTAGCAGCCGAGCACGATGTCGAGAAGTTTACTTGAAACGATCGGGTCACCGTTTTGCGGCTTCAAGAGGTTTTTGTCGGCAGCGACGAGGTTTGCTGCTTCTGCCTGTGCAGCTTCTGAAAGCGGAAGGTAGACACCCATTTGGTCACCGTCAAAGTCCGCGTTGAACGCAGGACAGACGAGAGGGTGCACGCGAAGCGCATTACCTTCGATGAGTACTGGCTGGAATGCCTGGATACCGAGACGGTGGAGCGTCGGTGCACGGTTGAGCATGACGTACTTGCCCTTGATCGCCTCTTCGAGGATCGCCCAGACTTCGGGGATACCGTCTTCGATGAGTTTGTTGGCACCGCGGATGTTGTACGCGAGTTCTTGCTTGATGATCTGTGAGATCACAAATGGGCGGAAGAGTTCGAGGGCCATGTGCTTGGGAAGTCCGCATTGGTTGAGCTTGAGCTCAGGACCGACGACGATCACACTACGCGCTGAGTAGTCCACGCGCTTACCGAGGAGGTTTTGACGAAAGAGACCCTGCTTTGATTTGAGGTTGTCTGAAAGTGACTTGAGCGCGCGTCGCTGTGCCTGCGACATTGCGGGAGAGTCCTGGCCTGCGATTGAGTTGTCGATGAGGGCATCGACTGCTTCTTGGAGGATGCGCTTTTCGTTGCGGAGGATCACATCTGGCGCACCTATCTCTTTGAGCTTCTTGAGACGGTTGTTGCGGTTGATGACGCGACGATAGAGGTCGTTGACATCACTGGTCGCATGACGGCCGCCTTCGAGTGCGACCATCGGACGGATCGCTGGCGGGATCACCGGGATCACCGAAAGGAACATCCATTCTGGGCGGATCTTGGCGTAGATCATAGAGCGGATAAGTGAGAGGCGCTTCTGAAGCTTTTCGCGTTCTGCAGCACCTGCCTTTTCGAGCGACTTTTCGGTCTCACCCTTGAGCTTCTCGAGGTCTATGTTTTTGAAGAGTTCAAAGATAGACTCAGCACCGATGTTTGCCTCAAAGCTTGACCCATACTTCAGTGAGAAGTGGTGGTACGAAAGCTCGTTGAGCACCTTGCCCACACGGATTTCTGCAATTTCTTTCTTGGTATTTGCAAGGAGGGTGCGGAGCTTTTCGCGGGTGTCTTCGTCAGCAGCGTTTTTGAGCTTGTTCTTAAACTCTGCTTCAAGGTCTGCGACCACGCGCGCCTTTTCTTCTTCGTGCACCTTGGTGATGATGTAGCCGGCAAAGTACACAACCTTTTCGAGATCGGCGAGCGAGACATTGAGCAAGATGCTCATGCGTGATGGCACACCACGGAGGAACCAAATGTGTGCAACAGGAGACGCAAGCTCGATGTGCCCCATACGTTCACGGCGCACGATAGACTGCGTGACTTCCACCTGACATTTCTCACAGATGATGCCGGCGTAGCGGATGCGCTTGTACTTGCCACAATAACATTCATAGTCCTTCTCAGGTCCAAAGATGCGCTCATCAAAGAGACCGCCGCGTTCTGAGCGTCCAGTACGGTAGTTGATCGTCTCGGGCTTGGTGACTTCGCCATATGACCATTCACGAATAGTGTCTGGACTTGCGAGCTTGAGCACGATTTGGTCAAAGTTTGTTGTATCGAGTGTTTTCATAAATAGTGTGTTAGATGGGTGGCTAAGGTTACGCTTCTACTTCCTCTCCTGTTGTGTCGACCGCTCTTTTTTTGAGATCTACATCGAGCGCGAGACCTCGCAAGTAGTTGAGCATCACCATAAATGATGCAGGGGTGTTGGGATCGCGGATCGGCTCGCCCTTGATGATCGAATCAAAGGTAGCCGCACGTCCGCGGATGTCGTCGGACTTGATCGTAAGCATTTCGCGCAAGATGTGGGAAGCGCCGTATCCTTCGAGTGCCCAGACCTCCATTTCTCCAAAGCGCTGACCTCCCCCTTGTGCCTTACCACCGAGTGGCTGCTGGGTAATGAGAGAGTATGGACCGATAGATCGCATGTGGATCTTGTCTTCGACCATGTGGTGCAGCTTCAGGATGTACATGTAGCCGACGGCGATGTCCTGCTCGTACTTTTCACCCGTGCGCCCATCGTAGAGTGGCACAAGACCCGTCTCAGGGAATCCTGCCTGTTTGAGCTCTGCCTTGATTTCACTATCGGTCGCACCACTAAATGGCGGCACGATTGCCTGGTAGCCGAGCTCATGTGCTGCAAGACCGAGGTGTAGCTCGAGAATTTGTCCGAGGTTCATACGTGATGGCACACCGAGCGGAGTGAGCACGACATCTACTGGAGTACCGTCTGACATGTATGGCATGTCTTCTTCGGGAAGCACGACTGAGATGACACCCTTGTTGCCGTGTCGTCCCGCGAGCTTGTCGCCGACTGAGATGTTGCGCAGCTGCGCGACTTCGATCACGATCTTTTTGAGGACGCCTGACTCAAGCGTGTGGCCGTGCTCTCGTGAGAACACTTTGACTCTGATGACGCGACCTTTCTTGCCGTGATCCATCTTAAGCGAAGTATCCTTCACGTCCCTAGCCTTCTCGGCAAAGATAGAGCGGAGCAAGCGCTCTTCGGGAGTGAGCTCAGTCTCACCTTTGGGCGTGATCTTGCCGACCATGATGTCACCTTCTTTGACTTCTGCACCGACACGAATGATGCCTTCTTCGTCGAGGTCTTTGAGACGTGCTTCACCCACATTTGGGATGTCGCGAGTCGTGATCTCAGGACCGAGCTTGGTGTCGCGCACCACACAAGTGAATTCTGCAATATATATAGACGTAAACTTTGAGTCCTTGATGAGTCGCTCAGAGAGGATGATCGCGTCTTCGAAGTTGCTACCATTCCATGACATAAACGCCACGCGCATGTTGTGACCGAGCGCGATCTGACCGTTGTCAGTAGTCGAGGTATCTGCAAGGAGGTCACCCTTCTTTACCTTTTGGCCGACAGAGACAGTCGGACGCTGGTGAAATGCACTAAAGGCATTGGTGCGCTGGAAGTTTACCAATGTGTAGGTGTGATCCTTGCCCGTCTTGTCGCTCTTGACGACTACCTTTGTCGCATCCACTGCAGAGACGACACCGGATTCGCTTGCGATCACGATGCGGCCTGAGTATGGGGCTGCAAGCTCTTCCATACCGGTAGCCACGAGCGGCGCTTCGGGACGGATGAGTGGTACTGCCTGCTTTTGCATGTTGCTTCCCATGAGCGCACGGTTTGCGTCGTTGTGCTCGAGAAATGGGATCATGTTGGTCGCCACTGAGAACGCCTGACTTGGCGCCACATCGATGAAGTGCACTTCCTTTTTGCTGACGATACCCGGAGAGGTGCGGATGCGCGCTTCGACTTGCTCTGGCAGAGTACCCTTGTCATCGAGGCGCATGCCTGCGTGTGCGATCGTGTACTTTTCTTCTTCGGCAGCGTTGAGATAGACGATCTCATCAGTGATCTTGCCGTCCTTCACCTTTGCATAGGGAGTCTCGATGATACCGAAGTCGTTGATGCGTGCGTAGACTGCGAGGCGCAAGATGAGACCGATGTTGGGACCTTCGGGGGTGTGGATCGGACAAACGCGGCCGTAGTGAGAAGTGTGCACGTCGCGGACTTCGAGTGTTGCACGCTCACGAGTGAGGCCACCGGGGCCGAGCGCTGAGACCGTGCGGAGCTCTTCGATTTCAGAGAGGATATTGTCCTGCTGCATAAACTGCGAGAGCTGGTTGGTCGTAAAGAATTCTTTGATACGAGCCTGGAGCGGTCGCTGGTTGACAACTTGGATCGGAAGCGCGTTTGCTGCATCGATCGTACTCATGCGGTCTTGGACGTTGCGCTTGATCTGGGTGAAGCCCATGTGAATCTTGGCCTGGAGGAGCTCGCCCACAAATCGCACGCGGCGAGACGAGAGGTTGTCGATGTCATCAGCATGGCTTCCGGGAGTCGTGTTGAGCTCGATGATGTGAGAGACGATGATTGCGATGTCTTCTGCACTGAGCGTCTTGCGCTGCATTTCCTTGTCGCTCATGTCGAGCTCGAAGCGCTTGTTGAAGCGGAAGCGGCCGACCGGAGAGAGGTCGTAGCGCTCATCCCCAAAGAGCGTGTGTACAAAGTCACGCGCATTGTCGACGTTGGCAAGGTCGCCATCACGAAGCTTGCGGTAGATTTCGACAAAGGCATCGTCTTGGGTCTTGATCGCGTCTTTTTCGATCGCGAGAGCGGCAAACTTGGTCGCTGCCTCACCCTTAAACACCTTCTTGATCATCTCGTCGGTCGTAAGGCCGAGCGCGCGAAGGAGCGTGATCACCGAAAACTTCTTTTTCTTGTCGATACGCACAAAGACCTCGCCTGAAGGGTCGGATTCGAGTTCGATCCATACACCGCGATTGGGGATCACCTTTGCCCCAAAGTATCGCTTGCCCTTGATGTCGAGCTCGGTAAAAAAGACTCCGCTTGAACGAGAAAGCTGCGGGATGAGCGAGCGTTCTACACCATTGATGATAAAGGTACCGTGCGGCGTCATCATCGGGATATCCGAAAGGAAAATTTCCTGCTCCTTTTCAGAACCAGTCTGCTTGTTGGTAAGTTTGATGCGCGCCTTGAGCTGTGTTTCGAGGGAGAGTTTGTTTTCTTTGGCATAGTGTTCGTCAAAGGTCGGCGGCGTCAAATGAAATGACACGAGGTCGAGCTGAAACTTTTTGCCGGAGTAGTCTTGGATCGGAGTAAATTCTTTGAATGTCTCTTTGAGACCTTTCTCGATCAGCCAGTTGTAGCTGTCGATCTGGTGCTGGATGAGATTTGGAAACTCTACGAGCGGTTTCTTGTACTTAGAAAAGTATTTTTTGGGGAGGAAGCCAGTACTGACTGCCGCTCCTGGTGATTTGGATTTACTCATGTGTGGGGGGTATATAAACGCAAAATTGCCGTCCCAAGGCCCTGGGATGGCTTTCTACTAAACTCTCCTAATAAAATACAGATGGCAACCGCAACTCTTCCGTAAAACTGTAGGACCAATAGTGTATCTAAAATCATGAAGACTGTCAATAAAATAGGCCCCGCTGCTATTATGCAGACGGGGCCGGTACTTAAAACCACAAGAAATATTCATTTTTACCAATAGCTGACCTGTAAGGGCCATTTTTCTTTGGGAAATAACTTTAAAATATCTTCCATTTTTTGTTCAACAGTCAATTCTTCATCCGGAAAATCAAGAAGTGTCAGGTTTTGCATTCTTCTTGTCTCAAATTCTTCAAGTGTTTCTTGAGGAGTATCTATAGCTGTACCTGTAAACATTTGTATAGTATTTGCGGGTTTAGATTTTGTAGCTATATGGAGAGGTATCCTTGATGAGTTTTCTTTAACGGTTCTTAGTCGTTTTCTAAATGCTTGTGACATAAACTCAGTTTTAGGTGTAAAAAATCGTTTCATTTATAATAGCACCTTATGCAATATATGTCAATACTCGCCTATTTCCTTGTAAAATAGGGCTAAATCGGGGTATAGTTCACGAAAACTATATTCATATGGGAAATCCAGATAATCTACACAAAGAGATTTATGACAAGGTCTGGCAAAACCTTTCCAACTACGAAATAAGGTTCAAATATGAGGAAGGGGTTATGCAATCTACAAAAGATGAAGCTTTCCGTTTACTAAAAGAGAACCCTGCTCTATTGCGACAAAAATACGGCGGCATCTTATTGACGGACACCGTCCTTCAAATAACAATTCCTACCGATATTGATCTTGCCTCGCCAGAAGCAACACGAGCGGCGCTTGCTTCACTCGGAATGAATCCAACAAAATAGTTTATAGAATAAGGGATTAGATTCCCTTATTTTTTTGTTTTTTCCTCCATTCGTCGATCTTTTTGTGGTCGCCGTTGAGAAGGACGGTCGGGACTTTGTGCTTTTTACCCTTATATACCAACGTTTCTGGGCGAGTGTAGACCCGAGGGCTTGCAATACGGGTTTCTTCGACTGATTCCCCCTTTCCGAGCACGCCCGGGATCTGCCGTGCGATCGCATCAGTCATAATGAGCGCTGGCAGCTCCCCTCCGGTCACCGTATAGTCGCCCACTGAGTATTCGTCTGCCTTAAGAATCTTGCGCACGCGGTCATCCACTCCTTCGTATCTACCACAAATAAAGACGATGTCTGAGTACTGCTTGGCCATCTTTTTGGCAATGGCATTTGTAAACATCTTTCCACTTGGAGAGAGCTGGATTGCCTTCACCTTCCCGCCTTTCTTCAGTTTAAGCTTCCCAAAGGCGTTGAGTATCGGCTCGGCGGTCATGACCATCCCTGGGCCTCCGCCATAGGGACGATCGTCGGTCTTGTTGTGGCGATCCTTGCTATAGTCACGGATATTTTTGACCTCAAAAGCCACAAGCTTTTTCTCAGCCGCGCGCTTCAATATAGACTGGTTCATGTACGAGTTGATCATTTCTGGGAATATAGTCAAAAAGTGGAATTTCATGATATAACAATACAATAAATAGACGGGAAGTCAAAAGAGGCCAAACGAATTCATATCCGTCTGGCCTCCTAATTAATTACCTGTATATTTCATCACAACCACAATATCTCCTGGCTGTAACAGCGCCAAACTGGGGTTACCTGTAAAAGTACGGGCAAATCCTTTTTCTACAATTTGTTGCTTAACAATATCAGTATCACCTTCTTTTATTGAATGCTGATAGTGTTCAACCCCCAGAGGTTTTGATAAAAAGTGCAGCCGCAATGTAGATGTCGGGTTTTCTTTGAAATATCTCTTTGCTTCAAGTTCTCCTGTTAAGGGAGAATCGATTTGCAAGTAGTTTTCCTTCAAAAGTATTCCCTTTGCATCAGAAGCACTTAGGTGTCCATTGATTTTGAAAAATACGCAAGCATTAGATGTGTGAAAGTACTTTATTCTGTTATCCATAATTTGTAATTATTTATCATTATATCATTTAATATTCAATTTGTCAATTAAAAAATCCCCCTTCTGTTGAAAGGGATTTTGAGGTCTATTTATAAGGATATTTTAGAGATCCTTCAGATCAGCCATCGCATCATCAAGGTTTGCGACATCGGGATGCTTGTAGCCTTCGGGTTCGTTGATCTTGAGGTTGACGCGGGCGTTGTGCTTCATGCCGACGACGCGAAGGAGGGTACGGATCGCCTTGGCGGTGTTGCCAGACCGACCAATGATCTTGCCCATGTCGTTTTGGTTTACCCCGAGCGTCAGCAGTACACCCATCTCATCGACCGTGCGGTCGATCTGTACATCATCAGGATTGTCTACAAGGGCCTTTACGGTCATTTCGAGAAATTCTTTGTCAGTCATATGCATTCAATACAAAGCGGATAATATATACATTCTATCAGAAAACTCTCCGATAAAAATACCCCGCAATGGGGATATGTTTTATTTCTTCTTCAGTTCCTTGCGCTTCACGGTTGGAGCCTTCTTGGAAAGCACGTTCTTTTTCTTGCCTTCGATGATGCCCTGCTTTACGAGCATGTTGTGCGCGGTCGGAGATACCTGAGCACCCATCTTGATCCAGTGCGTGATGCGGTCGGCCTCAAACTTCACTTCGTCGTTTTTGACGGTATGAGTCCCAAGGATCTCGAGAAATTTGCCGCTCTGGGCAGCATTTTTGTGGTCGGTCACAACCAGGCGAAAAGCTGGTGCGTTTTTGCGTCCGATGCGTTGTAGTCTGATCTTTAACATGTGAGGCAGATAATAGCAGGAAGTCACGGATTATGCAATACAAAAGGGTCATGATAAAGTATCTCAATGGAAAACCTCTCTATCGGCTCTCTTTTTGAAGGCTCTATCAATATCTCCACCAAAGGCACCGGGTACGTGAAGGTGCGCGACCTTGGTATCGCAGTCGAAGTCCCCCGCGAAGCATTGAACCGTGCCTTTCATGGGGACAGTGTGAAAGTCGAGATAACTGAATTGGCGAATGCAAATCACGACAACCCATACGGCAAGGTCATCGAGATCACCCGCCGCGCCAAGATCGGCTACTCTGGCACACTCGACTTCGTACAAGGCGCGCACTGCATCGTGACCAATGACGGCCGCATGTACACTCCGATCAACATTCCGGGCGACAAGCTCTCTGGCGCCAAGCAAGGCGACAAGGTCTTTTGTGCGATCACGGACTGGCCCGACCCCATGCAGTCTCCGACCGGAGAGATTGTAAAGGTACTCGGAAAGCCTTTGGAAAATAATGCCGAGATGCTCTCGCTTGCACTCGAAAAGGGCTTTGACTCCGACTATCCGCCGGCAGTCGATGCAGAAGCTCACGCAATCAAAGAGCATGGCATTACCGAAGAAGAGAAGGCAAACCGCCGAGACTTCCGCCATATCACGACATTCACGATCGACCCCGAAGACGCCAAAGATTTTGACGATGCGATTTCTATACAGTTTCTTGAAGATGGGAAGGTAGAAGTGGGTGTGCACATTGCAGATGTGTCTCACTACGTGCAGCCCGACACTGCACTTGATGCAGAAGCGTACCGCCGCGCGACCTCTGTCTATCTCGTCGACCGCACGATCCCGATGCTTCCAGAAGCACTGTCAAACGACCTTTGTTCACTAAACCCCGACGTCGATCGCCTCACGATGTCTGCAGTATTTATACTTGATAAAGCAATGAACGTCGTGGATGAGTGGTATGGCAAGACAGTCATTCATTCGCACCAGCG
>CAYYXE010000001.1:141926-147348 GCA_964475655.1 uncultured Candidatus Saccharibacteria bacterium
GTGCATCGACTCCTCACGCACTACCTCAACAACGGCACGATTCCCAAGGAGATGTGGGAATACTACGACAAGGTCTGTCAGCATTCGTCAGTCCGCGAAAAGGAAGCGGCTGACGCAGAGCGCGCATCGATCAAGTACAAGCAAGTGGAGTACATGTCGACACGCGTGGGACAAATATTTGACGGGACCGTCACCGGCGTCTCTACCAACGGCCTCTTTGTCGAAGAAAAAGAAACACGATGTGAAGGCATGGCGCGACTGCGCGACATCGGCAACGACTTTTATGAATACAATGAAAAGGAAATGGCGATTATTGGACGCCGCACACGCAAAGAGTATCGTATCGGAGACAAGGTGCGGTTTAAGGTGACCAACGCAGACATTGTGAAGCGATTGCTCGATTACGCATTGGTATAGATATGTGGAAGGCAGTACGCATTGGCGCAGAAGTGATAGTATTTGTCGGCATCCTCGCAACAGGAGTGCTGTGGGCCGAAGCACCCACCGATGTGTTTGTGGAGCCTATATATAGTCGAGACACACTCACGATCGGCTGGGTCGGCGACATGGTGCCAAGCGGTGACCCTGAGTACAACGAAAACGTCTTTGCCGAAGTCGCAGGTGAGCTCATGAAGCCAGACCTCATGATCGGCAACCTCGAGGGTACGTTTGCGACTGCTGAGCGTACTGATAAGTGCATGTACCTGACGAGCATGTGTCATGCATTCAGAGGAGATTTGTCATTTGCCGCAAGTATCCGTGATGCGGGCTTTGACTTTGTGTCGCTGGTGAACAACCACTCGTATGACTTCGGCAAAGACGGCCTTGCTGACACGGAAGCCATCCTCGAGGCGGCAGGCATCCCGTACATTTCTCCCACCAAGCAATCAACGAGTATCGAAGTGAAGGACAAGAAAATTGGCATCCTCGGACTCTCGAGTACCGAGCCCACCAAGACGATCACTGATTATGAATTCATCACAAAAAATGTTCGCGAACTCACAGAAACGAACGACATCGTGATTGTGATCTTTCACGGCGGTGCAGAAGGCTCTGACAAGACACAAGTCCCCGGCATGACTGAATACATGGGCACCGAAAACCGTGGCGATGTACAGCGTGTCGCACAGACTGCAATAGACGCAGGTGCAGATCTCGTCCTTGGTGCTGGCCCCCATGTGCTCAGGAAAATTGATACATATAAAGGGGTCCCTATCGCCTACTCACTCGGCAACTTCGTCGGCGGCAAGCGGCTCGTCATGGGCGGCAACTTAAGTCTCTCAGGCATATTCACTGCGACATTTGAACAAGACATGCCGACGACGTATGACTTTACGTCAGTACTTCTCTCTCCTGACGGCACGCCAATGATGGACTATACCAATGAAAGCAAGCAGTTACTACGGCAGCTTTCTCAGTTGTAACACCGCCTTTTTTGTGCTATCATAAACACGTTTCACCTATGGCTACTACTCTGCATTTCGTCCAAATCATTTCAAGCATTGTCCTCATCGCGTTGGTCCTCCTTCAACGGACCCAAGGCGACACGGGCAGCTCATTTGGAGACACCATGTCATTTTTACAAACTCGCCGCGGCGCTGAGCGCTTCTTGTTTGTGCTGACGGTGGTTGTTGCCGTTGTATTTGTCGGCGCAAGTCTTGCAGTGATTGTCCGCTAGTCTACAGGTGTACGCACCTATGCAACAGTTTTTTAGATACTTTTGGCGCCACAAGCTGCCGCGCAAAGATGTCATTATCCCCCTTTTGAAACGTCCGCTATCATGGCAGGGCGTGATCCTCTATGCACTTCTGATCGGCCTTACGGCTACGATCTACATCGGCATCATTTTTCTCAACAGCAAAACCCTCGTGACCGTGCCCGCTCGCGGTGGCACCGTCGTCGAAGGCATGATCGGCGCGCCTCGGCTTGTAAACCCTGTGCTTGCAAGCACGGAGACCGACGTCGCACTTACCCACCTGCTCTTTAGCGGCCTGATGAAAGAGACCAACCAAGGCACGCTTGAGCCAGACCTTGCCTCACACGTCGAGACTTCTACTGACGGGCGCACGTATACCTTTACGCTCCGTGAGGACCTCAGATGGAGCGATGGCAAGCCGCTTACCGCTGCCGACATCGTCTTTACGTACTCCAAGCGCGCACTCTTTGAGCCCAATTCGTATTGGCAGCAAGTATCTGTCACGAGTCCCGATAGCACTACGGTCGTCTTTGCGCTCCCGGCACCGCGAAGTGACTTTCTTGCACTCGCGACACTCGGCATCATCCCCATGCACATCTGGACCGAAGTCGCAGACGATGCATTTGAAAGTGATCTGCACAATCTCGCACCAGTCGGCAGTGGGCCATTTCGATTTGTACGACTTGTCGAGACAAACGGCATTGCACAAGAAGCCGTACTCAAACGCAATCGCCGCTATGCGGGAAACAAGAGCTACCTCGACCGCTACGTCGTGAGGTTTTTTGCAAACCAAGAAGACCTCGTGCGTGCGCTCGACTCTGGCGATATCATGCTCACCGGATCCGCAACCCCTGAGACTGCACACCAGGCAGAAGGCAGCTATCTCATCGATACTATCCCGAGCACGACGACGGTCGGACTCTTTGAATCCAAAACAGCGACTCTCTTTGCCCCCGCAACACTTGCCATACTCAACCAATCAATTGACAAACAGGCAATCCTTGCTACTATAGAATACGGTTACGGAACTCTCCTCGATAGTGCTCGCCTTTCTCCTACAGAATCGCTTGCAGCACTTCATTCACTCGGCTATAGCACTCGCGCCGATGGTACCCTTGAAAAGAACAGTATCCCCGTTGCGTTTGCTGTTGCAGTCGAAAACGACCCTGCGACACTCCATGCCGCTCAGCTCTTTGCATCCCAGCTCCAAGAGCTCGGGATCACTGCCGTACTCAAGGCATTTGACCAAGGAAGATTCCAAGACATCATCCAGCATACCGAATACCAGTTTTTCTTTGGAAAAGTCTCGCATGCAGAAGATCGTACCAGCTATCGTTCGATCATCCCGCTCTATACGAGCAGCTATCCATTGATTCACGACGCTCGACTCCATATCCCGATTGACGCCACCCTCGCGCGCTCTATCGATCGATATCGAGAGAGTAACGAATGGTACCTTCGCACCAACAACGTCTGGAAGATATTTGCAAACTAATTTATTTATGGAACACACAACTACACCAACAACCCCCAAACCCCTACAAGACCCCAAGAAACCCTTTGGCAAACCAAAGCGCTTTGGCAACCGCCGGCAATTTGACCGTGGACGACGCCCTGCACATCCAGGCGGCCCGATCGACGTGATGGCAGAGCCTGCAGAAAAGAAGACAGCACACATCCCAAATCCTGATCCCGGCACCATCCGCGTGATCCCGCTCGGAGGTGTCGAAGAAATCGGCAAAAACATGACGGCGATCGAGATCGGAGACGACATCATCGTCATCGACGCAGGTATGTACTTTGCCAACGAAAACACCCCCGGCATCGACTACGTCATCCCCAACACCCGCTATCTCGAAGAGCGCAAGGGCAAGATCCGCGCGCTCATCATCACGCACGGACACCTTGATCACATCGGCGGCGTACCGATCGTACTCTCTCGCATTGGCAACCCACCCGTGTACTCCCGCAACCTCACCGTCCTCATGACGCAGAAGCGTATGGCAGAATTCTCACACCTTCCACCCATGAACCCTGTGATCGTCGAGAAAGACCAAGTGGTGAAGCTCGGCGCGCTCACGGTGAGGTTTTGGGGTGTGACACACACGATCCCTGACTCTATGGGTATCATCATCGAGACTCCGTATGGCAATATCGTCACTCCGGGTGACTACAAGCTCGACCAGATCGACGGCGTCGTGTCCGAATCCGAAGAGAAAGAATACGCGCAGTTTGACCATGCCAACAACCTCCTCCTCCTGACTGACTCGACCAACATCGAAAACGAAGGGTTCTCGCTTGCGGAGATCAAAGTGCACCAAGGCATCGAAGCGATCCTGCGCCGCGAAAAGAATCACCGCATCTTTATCGCTGCATTTGCATCTCACATCACGCGTCTCATCAAGATCGTACAGATCGCCGAAGAGCTCGGCAAGAAGGTGGTGGTAGAAGGCCGCTCCATGAAGACCAACATCGACGTGATCCTCCAGGCAGGACTTCTCAAGCCTGCAAAAGGCACAATCATTCCCGTTGAAGACATCGACAAATATCCACCAGACCGCATCTTGATCCTTATCACCGGTGCGCAGGGCGAAGAATTTGGTGCACTCAACCGTGCTGCCAACAAGACCAACAAAAAGCTCATGCTCAAGAAGGGCGATCGCATCATCCTCTCTGCATCAGTCGTACCGGGCAATGAGCGCCAAGTCGAAGCAATGAAGGACGGGCTTGCACGTCAGGGCGTCAAGATCATCACGTATCGCACTCCTGGCGAAGAGACCGTGCACGCCACCGGTCACGGCAACAAAGAAGACGTCCGCTGGCTCCACAAAAAGATTCACGCCAAATTCTTTGTCCCCATCCACGGCAACCACTTCCGTCTTCAGCTGCACAAAGAGCTCGCCATGGAGCTCGGCATGCCTGAGGCAAATATCGTCGTCCCAGACAACGGCTCAATCATCGAGATCACCCACGAAGGCACCAAGATCGGCGTGCGCAAGGAGAAAGCTCCTGCAAGCCCGATGATGGTAGATGGATTTAGTGTAGGCGACGAACAAAACGTCGTCATGCGCGACCGCCAAATGCTTGCTACAGACGGTATGTTTGTAGTGATGGCAGTCATCGACGCAAAGTCAGGGCTTCTTCGCAAGTCTCCCGACATCATCTCTCGCGGCTTTGTCTATCTCAAAGAAAACCAAGAGCTCTTGCGTCAGACCCGTATCCTCACCAAGCGCACCATCGAAGCCGCCTCAAAGAACCTCAATCCCAACAATCTCGACAACATCAAAAACATCGTTGGTGAAACAGTCAGCAAGTATTTGCTCCAAAAGACTGCAAAGCGCCCGCTCGTGATACCTGTTATACTGCTCATGTAATGAAACAGCAGTTGCGCATACTTTTCTTCGCATCATTTTTCTTCTCATTTCATCTGGCACTTCTCTCGTATCTCAATTCGAGTGTACTAGGGCTCCATGTATCGGATGTACAGACGACACTTGCCTACACGGTGTCTTCGGCACTCTCACTTGTGCTCATGTTTGTGGCGCCACTCCTTGTAAACAGGTTTGGTGCACGCAGATTTTTGTTGCTTGGACTCGTATCCGCGACGACACTCCTTGTGCTGCTCGGTATACTGACCCAGCACATCGGCTTTGTCTGGATATTTGTGCTGTACTTCTCGCTCAACACGCTTGTCTGGTATGCCTTTGACCTCGTGCTCGAGCACTA
>CAYYXE010000002.1:0-63778 GCA_964475655.1 uncultured Candidatus Saccharibacteria bacterium
GTGGTCGAGCTCGCGCTCATGATCCCAAAGGGTCGCGTGACGACGTATGGGCACATCGCGAGAGCGGCAGGTGGCGGAAGTCTTGCATCTCGCTCTGTCACCGCAATACTTGGAAAAGCACATGACGCAGGTGTTACACAGATCCCGTTTCATCGGATCGTGTATGCGGGTGGCAAAGTCTGGATCAACGATCAGTATCGCGCGAAGCGTCTCAAGCTCTACAAGGAAGAAGGTATCGAGGTCGACAAGAAGGGGAAGGTTCTGAACTTTTGGGATATCTTGTACGAGTTTAAGTAGGTTGACTTTTGCGCCCTCACGAGTAAAGTGGAGAAAATCTTTTGGTATGCAACCACATGACGAGTTCTTTGCATGTATCGCCCAAAAATATGGAAAGGTGGAACAGGTAACGTATTGTAGAAATGAAAAAATACCAGTGTACTGGTACACGTTTACGCAATACGGAAGACTCTACCGTGGATTTGAAATAAAAGGTCTCCACAACATCGTGCTTGGGAAAACATGGGATACTGGACCGATTTGTTATACATTTTTTAAATTTCGCCCTTGCCAGCACGATGACTGGAGTGTTCCTCGATTTTTTGAGATATATATCCTTGCTGGTACATGGTACTCCACGCACGACAGTACTACTCCCAAGATACTAAGACACACCGACGAAAAGAGGAGTTTTATTCCAATCCAGATACTCTTTAGGCGCATACGCAATCACATCTTTGCACACGACCATGCTGCATCGGCTACCCACTAAGGTAGCCGATTTTTGTTTCACACTTTAACTTTCCATTAACTATTTTTTCGTATTATTTGTTCCATGGCATTTTCGAGAGTGCAGAGTGCGCAGCTGTCGGGACTGGGCGCAGCATCAGTCGTCGTCGAGACCGATATCAATCGCGGGCTGTATATGTTTCAGATCGTGGGACTTGCCGACAAGGCAGTCGAAGAAAGTCGCGAACGCGTCATCTCGGCTCTACGCAATAGTCTAGGAAAAAATCCAAAAGCTGAAAACCACAAAGTGATCGTATCACTTTCGCCGGCGGAGCTGCGCAAAGAAGGCGCGTACGTTGATATTGCGATCGCGCTTGGCTATCTCATTGCAACGGGGGAGCTTCCCGAAAGCGCGACCCCAGCCAACACACTCTTTGTCGGAGAGCTTGCGCTCAATGGCGAAGTGCGCCCCGTGCGCGGACTCCTCTCGATTGCACAGTGGGCAAAGGCAAACGGTATCACCGCGATATACATACCAGAAGGCAATGAAATCGAAGCAAAGCTTGTCGATGGGGTTACATGGTACGTGGTCCCGACACTTGCTGCATTGGTCGGACATTTAAACGGAGGCGAGCCGCTCGTGACCGTACGATACGAACCTGTCGAGCATACTGCACGGTACAACGTCACTGACTTCGGCGACGTGCGCGGGCAGCTCCAGGCCAAGCGAGCACTCACGATCGCCGCAAGCGGCGGACACAATATCGTGCTCTACGGTCCACCCGGCACTGGCAAGACGATGCTTGCCAAGGCATTTCACGGCATCATGCCGCCACTTGGGACCGATGAATTCTTGGAGGTCGCAACGATATACTCGAGTATCGGGCTCATCGATGACGTGCTCGACGGACTTCCACCACTGCGAAATCCTCATCACTCGGCAAGCCATGTCGCAATCATTGGCGGAGGAACGACGCTGCGGCCGGGCGATATCACGCTCGCACATCGCGGGATCCTGTATCTCGATGAATTCCCGGAGTTTGACCGGCGCGTGATCGAGGCGCTGCGTGAGCCGATCGAAGACGGATCGATCACGGTCGCACGTGCAAAGGGAAGTGTGCGCTATCCCGCGCGATTTATATTGCTTGCAGCAATGAACCCGTGTCCGTGCGGCTATCGCGGTTCTGGAATAAAGCACTGCTCCTGCTCGGGAGCCGAGATCGCTCGCTACAACAAAAAGCTCTCGGGTCCCATCATCGACCGCATCGACCTCTGGGTGCCAGTGCAGCACGTCGAGTATGCCACACTCCATGACGACGCGCTTCCACGTGAGAGTGAAGCGATCCGCACCAAGGTCGCACATACGCGCACCAGAGAGCTCGAGCGATTTGGCAAACTCAACTCTAGCCTCACCTCAAGTGACGTCCAGCAAAAGGCCGGGCTCTCCGAAGACGCGCGCAAGCAGCTCCAAGTCTATGCCGAGAAACTCAAGCTCTCACCCCGCTCCTACATGCGCACCATCAAAGTCGCCCGCACAATAGCCGACCTCGACAAATCAAATACCATAGAACTCCCCCACGTCCTCGAAGCACTGCAGTACCGACCAAAGTTTGATTGAGATGCGCATCATTTACACTACACATGCAAAGGAGCGAATGAAGCAGCGCAAGATACTACCGCGGGATATTCGAGAAGCTATTCTTCATCCAACGAGTGAGCTCGTTCGGACCGACGGGCTTCATATGGTCAATAAATCGAAAGGGAAACGGGTGCTTGAAATTATTTGTAAGAAGAGCCATACTACAGCCGTCATTATAACTGCCTATTATTTATGAAGATCACTCACGACAAACTAACCGATGCGCTGTATGTAACCTTCAAAAAGGGAGTGGTTGCACGCACCCTCAAACTCGAAGACCGACTCCTCGTCGACACCGACAAAAAGGGGTCAATCCTTGGTATCGAGATCCTCAATGCCAGTACTCAGATTGCGAACAAAAAACCGATCGAACTCAAGCTCAAAATACCAGCGCTGGCATAACCGGGGATTTTATATTTAGAACTTCGTACCAACTTTATATTTGAAAAATGGGTTGCCGCCGCAATTGTTTACATTGAAGTGCAGGTGCGGACCGGTCGAGCGCCCGGTGTTGCCTGAGAGTCCAATCGTCTCACCCATGCTGACTTTGTCACCCACCGACACTTTGACACTTGAGAGGTGAGAGTACTGCGTCTGACAGCTTCCTTCGTGGTTGATAACGATATAGCTGCCGTACCCGCCATTATATCCAGATGATTTTGCAACGATGACGGTGCCATCTTTGAATGAGCTGACTATCGTACCTGTAGGGACACCAAAGTCTACTGCAGTAGCATCGTGACGACCCTGCGTGAGAATGCCGTGTACAGGTGTCGCATATGATGAAGAAGTTGCGGTAGTTTCTTTCTTTTCTTCTACCTTTACTGGAGTAGTAGTTGTCGGTGTTGCAACCTTTTCAGAAGTTTTTGTGGGCGCTACCTTTGGAGTAGTCACGACTTTCTTTGCGGGAGCCTTTGGTGTGACGGGTTCTGCGCCAGGAATGATAAGCTCGGTGCCCACTTTGATCTTTGCTGCTTCGATGTCGTTGTACTTGAGGATGTCGTCTTGGCTTGCATCAAACTTCGCTGCGATACCCGAGAGTGTGTCGCCTTTCTTCACAGTGTACTCCACACCTGAGACGGGGAGGATGACCAGCTCGTCTCCAATAGTGATCTTGGATGTTTTCTCGGTGAGGTCGTTGGCCCAGCGAATCGTGTTTACAGAAATATTGAACTTCTCGGCAATACCCGAGAGTGTGTCGCCGGATTTGACCTTGTAGGTCGTGATGACAGGGGTAGTGTCTTCTTCGATTGTTTCTTCTTGTGCACTATCAGATGAGACTTCGTCGGCCTCGGGAAGGGATGCTGACTCATCGAGGACCCGAGTCTCGGCACCTGCCCTAATCGCCACCTGCTTTGTAATAAGATGCGCAATCCCTGCGTTGACCAGGAGAAGGGGAAGTACAATATAGATAAACTTTTTCTTTCCAATAGATCGGAAGAATGAACGTTTGGGAACGTCGGACGATCCCGGAGTGTCTTGTTGAACCATAGGTAGAAGACCAGTGTAGCAATCCAAACCAGCAGGTTTGTGATTTTGCAATCATTACACATACCCGTCAATAGATTTTGGTGAAAATATGCTTGTTTTTGCGACTTTTGACAACTGGCTCTATATCTCGTGCGGTTCGAATATGGCTATATAGCCTTGCAAATACAAGGTTTTTTTATATTTGTGAAAAATCAGGTACACTCTAGTCTTATGGATTTCACCCTCGGCCTCAATGACGCCCAACGCCAGGCAGTGCTCACAACTGACGGCCCACTTCTGATCGTGGCAGGGGCAGGGGCAGGCAAGACCAAGACCGTCGTGCATCGCATCGGCCACTTGATACATAGCGGAGTCGCTCCGCGTGCAATCCTTGCCGTGACCTTCACCAACAAAGCCGCCAAAGAAATGCGCGAGCGTGTTACGCATATGATAGAGCGCATCGATCAAGAGACGCTTGCCCCGCGAAGCTCCGAGAGGAGCGAAGTGGGGCCATTTGTGAGTACCTTTCATAGTCTCGGCGTATTTCTCCTGCGGAAATTTGGCGCGTTTGGAGGCACAACTCCCAGATTTACGATCCTCGACGACTCCGATACCATGTCGCTCATCAAAGAATCCCTCGCAGCCTTTGGCCTTGACCCCAAAGTCACTGACCCGAGAAGTGTGCGCAATATCATCAGCCGCTCTGCAAATGCATTTAATACTCCGGACGAACTCGAGAGCTCTGCGAACCCCACCTTTCGCATTGCCGGCCGCATCTGGCGCAAGTACGAAGCGCTCAAACGCGAGCAAAAGGCGCTCGACTTTGACGACCTCCTCACACAGACGGTGGAGCTGCTGGAGAAAAATGAAGAAGCGCGGAAGTGGTGTCACGCGACCTGGAGCCACATCCATATCGATGAATACCAAGACACCAATGAAGTGCAGTATCGCATCGCCAAAGCGCTTGCCGCTCATACCAAAAATCTCTGTGTCGTAGGAGACAGTGATCAGAGTATTTATTCATGGCGTGGCGCCAACATCAAGAACATCCTCGAATTTGAACACGACTATCCAGAGGCCACCGTCGTCGTCCTCGAAGAAAACTACCGCTCGACCAAGACCGTGCTCGCAGCAGCCAACGAAGTCATCGGTCAAAATAAGTATCGAACACCCAAAAAATTATTTACCAATAATAGTGATGGCTCACTTATCTCTATGTACACTGCGTACGACGAGACTGATGAAGCAAACTTTGTCGTCGAACGGTGTATCGAACACATCGATAGTGGTGTAGCGCCAAGTGATATCGCCGTATTATTTCGCACCAACTTCCAATCGCGCGCGCTCGAAGAAGCATTTCTCGCATACTCGATCCCGTACCAAGTGCTCGGGGTCAGATTCTTTGAGCGCAAAGAAGTCAAAGATGTGCTCTGCTATCTGCGCGCCGCACTCAATCCTGACAGTCTCATCGATCTCAAGCGCATCATCAATGTCCCCGCGCGCGGCATCGGCAAAGTCACCATCGCAAAAGTATTTGCCAAAGAAGAGCTCAGTGGGAAAGCAAAAATTTCTGTGGATGGATTTTTCAACATACTTGAGAACATTCGAGACTATCTGAGCACCCATACCGTATCTGAAAGTATCAAGTATGTGATCGAAGAAAGTGGTATGGAAGCTGCGTACAAAGAAGACTTTGACGGACAAGAACGACTCGAAAATCTCCAAGAACTCGTGACGCTTGCCACTCGCTACGACGCACTCGGGACCGAGGCTGGACTCGAAAAGCTGATCGAAGAAGCGACCCTCATGAGCGATCAAGACAACATGGAGTCTGCCAATGGCGTCAAGCTCATGACGATCCACGCATCCAAGGGACTGGAATTTGCTACGGTGTTTGTCGTCGGCCTCGAACAAGGGCTTTTCCCCAGCGAGCGCGACAAAGGTGCAACGGGAGCAGATGCGGAAGAGGAGCGACGACTTATGTACGTAGCAGTCACCCGCGCCCGCCAAAAGCTCTACCTCACCTACGCAAGCATGCGCACTATCTATGGTATGCGCGACATCCGCATGCCCTCAGAATTTGTCCTCGACATCCCCGAAGAGCTCATCGAACGTGAGACACGCAAGGGTGAAGCAGGGTTTACGACGGTGTTTCTCTAAGGACTCACGACTTGCTTGACTTTTGGTAAAAAGTCAGTAGTGTAGAGCAAAACTTTGCTACATGAAAATACCGTTACGTATTACTGCTGTCACTATTATTGCGTCCACTGTATTGCTATATGTAGTTCATATAGCAACAGCAACCACTGATGTGGAAAATCTTATCAATACATATCTTGCTGGATTCTTCATTGGAACATTTGTGGTTTTTGCGTTCATGGTTAGTTATGCACTAGCATTTACTGCCGTGTGCCTCGAGAAATCCACAGAAGACGTATCGAGCGAAACCCCTGTTGTAGACATGACAACAACAGAGCGGATTGCTATGTAAGAAAATCCTGCGTATTTATATGCAGGATTTTTGTTATAGTAGCGGTATGAGTATCTCAGTATTGATTATTGCTCACAATGAAGAGAAACATATCGCACAATGTATCAATTCGGTATTGAATCAAACAGTCCACACCGATGAAATAGTATTGATTGCGCATAACTGCACCGACCAAACCGAGACTATCGCTCGATCGTTTCCAGGTGTCAAAGTCGTTTCATACCAAGGATTAGACGGTGTACCATATGCTCGCATCAAAGGGTTTGAAGAAGTGACAAGGGATATCATTGCGTGTATCGATGGCGATAGTGTTGCGCATCCATCATGGCTCAAACACATTTCACAACCACTTATTGATACTCCACACGTTTCACTCGTTGCGGGATATGTGATCCTCACCAACAACCTATGGTCACGAATCACAAGCGCATTTCAATTTATATGGAAGCGAAAAATTCTGAGACAAAACACAAGTCTCTTTGCGTGGGGATCCAACTTCGCGTGTCGCAAGAATGACTATGCACGCGTCGGCGGCATCGCACCAGTCGTTTCACTCAAAGAGACATTACCCCTTCATTTTTGGGCAGAAGATTTGTATATCTCTCGCGCACTTATGCAGATCGGTCGCATACACATCGCACTTACCGCCAAAACCTACACCACGCTTCCGTGTTGGAAACTTGACCTACACACCGCACCACTGAAACAGTGGCAAGAAGATAATAGAAAGGTTGTTGTGTATTTTGAAAATAAAAATAACCAACAATAAGTTGGCTATTTTGCAATCTGACTGAAAGTGATTTAGATAATAGAAAATTGTGTTTTACAAATCAAATGTAATAGCTATTTCTTTATTTGAAGCAGTTAACAATTCAACAACTACTTTACTTTGTTGTTCATCTACTTTTTTTATTTTTGCAAGCTCGTGATTTGCATAATAAAAATCTTCTCCTTGAAATACCATATTATATAGAGCACCTGGCTGTTCTTCGTTGTCCTTAAAAATTATTAGGAGTGACCTACTTACTCCAAACATCGGATCAGGGGATGATGTGGCAATCACAAGTGCCCAAGATCCGTCTTTAGAGGTATAGATATCCTCTTGTGAACAATCTGTTTCTTTGAGAGACAGGTTTATTTTTTCTGTAAGAGCTATTGTTGTCTTTTCCATATACTTATTTTTTATTTGAATGAATTTGTTTTAAATTACCATATAATGCAATTAAGTCAAATCGATGCTATAGTAGTCTCTATGCGAGCAAAGAAATCCCTCGGGCAACATTTCTTAAAGAGCGAGAAGGCGCTGCGCCAGATCATTGAAGCGGGCACTTTGTCTATGAAAGACACCGTGCTCGAGATCGGTCCCGGCACGGGCGTCCTTACCAACCAACTTTTGCAAAAGGCAGGCAAAGTTGTCGCAGTCGAGAAAGACCGCGAGCTCATCCATTATCTGACACAGACCTACACGAGTGACCTGGAGACCAAAAAGCTCACCATCCTCGACCAAGACATCCTCGCCTTTGATCCGACTACCATGCAGTGGTACGGCAAGAGCTATAAACTCATCGCCAACATCCCGTACTACATTACTGGCGCAATTATCGAACAATTTTTGAGCGCCACCTTCCAACCTTCTACTATGGTGCTGCTTATACAGAAAGAAGTCGCGGAGCGTATCATTGCGCGAGACCGCAAGGAAAGTGTGCTCTCTATCGCAGTCAAAGCATACGGCACACCGCGAATCATCGACAAGGTCCCCAAGGGCGCCTTTGCACCCGCTCCTAAGGTCGACTCGGCAATCATAGTTATCGAGGGCATTTCACGCGCATGTTTCACAGACTGTGACGAGGCGGCATTTTTTGCGCTCCTGAAGTTTATCTTTGGGCGCAAGCGCAAGCAGATAGGGGGAAGTTTGGCAGAATACTTAAATAATAAACCTCGTGCACAAGAGATACTCGCAACACTCTCGATCGATCCCAAGACTCGCCCCGAAGATCTCGCGCTCGACTCCTGGAAATCTCTTGCGCAGCACATAGATGGTGTACAATGAGTGCATGAAGCATCATAGATATATTGCGATCGCGCTCCTTCTCGTCATCATCGCAGTGCCTGTCATCGCGTTTGCACAATTTGGCAGTACATCTCTTTCGTTTATGAGATCAATCGGAGGTCGAGTGGCATCGGTCGGTCCAACTGCAGCCATACAATACTGCTTGGGTATCGGTCCTATCACTATCCAGCCATTTATATCTGGTGCCCAGCAGGAGCCGTATTTTATTAGAGTTGCGGCCAATGGCACTCCTCGCGTCGGGGGATATATTCTCGGGCTCTACAATCCGGTACCAGATGGAGGAAGCTGCTACAATGCAAGCGGTGTACCCGTCCCCGCATATGAGATCACCCTCTACGGCGTGTCTCGCTAATACCTATGCCAGAGCACTCCATGCGTCCGAGCAAACAGTTCATCATACGAGGATCCCTCACTGTCGGCATCGTTGCTGTTATCCTTGTTGTACAAACTACCTGGTTCAAAAACCTCTTTCATAAGAAGGCAAACGCTCCTGCGCCGGTCACTGTAGGGGACATCATTACCCAAGACTCCAACCAAAACGGCATTGCTGACTGGGAAGAAAAGCTCTGGGGGCTTGATCCGACTGTGCTCTATACCAAAGGCGTATCCAACAAGCAGATTATTGAAAATAAAAAAAAGGCGCTCGGCGTGCCTGACTCTGCAAGTGAGCCCGCCAATGAGACCGACCGTCTTGCCCGAGAGCTCTTTAGTCTCACGGCAGCGCTTGGCCAGTCAGAGGCAGTCGATGATGCAACCCTCAAGCAAATCGCCGCAAAGATAGGCGCATCAGTCAATGTAAATACGACGATCACCCAGTACACGACACGCGACCTCACCATTGTCCCGACCACGGTACAGAGTCTACAGAAGTACCAACAGACTATGACCTCTCTCCTTGCTCGTCAAAAGCCCGTGGGAGATATTGATGTCTTTGCCACTGCACTCCAAACTGAAGATCCTGCTACCGTAGCGTCTCTTGCCGCATCAGTTGCCTCATATGCATCGCTGGCCAAAGATCTCCGCGCAGTACCGGTCCCGATCGGCGTCGCCAAGTATCACCTGGACATCATCAATAGCTTTGCGGGCATCACGACATCGTTTGAATACATGCAAGAGCTTGCCGACAACTCAGTCGTGGCACTCGTCGGCGTCGCCACCTACAAAACATACAGCGCACGACTCGACACCGCAGTCGTCGGCATGAGAGCATATCTCTCGCGATACGGTATACTCTAAGTATCTCTAGTATGAAACGATATATCATTGTTCTATCATTGATTTTCCTTGCACTTCCTCAAGCTGCATTTGCAGTACCTGTACAATGTCCGGCAGGTGCGATCACGACAGACGGCATCTTTGATCCCAATGCGCAGGTGCCGTCAGGATACGGATCGGGAAGCAATAGCTTTGGCGGACTCAACTTTAGTGGAGTCGGCGGTGCGCTCGCAGGCTGTCTCAATGTGGGAGGATTTGCAACAAGTAGCCTCAAAGATCTCTTTGGATCTGGTGCCAAAAGCGCAGCGAACCGTGTTGCACCTAACGGTACGACAGACAAGGCGAGCTGCATTGCAGAGTACAATACCGATAAGGCATCTGAGGCAGCCGCATGCGCAACTCGCGCGACACAAATACTCAAAGATGGCTGTATGCAAAGTGTAAACACTAAGTACGAAGGCTTGTTGGCAAATTGCGACACTGCATTTACTGACACAAGTGGGTTTGAAAGTAGCAGTGTGGGTATTTCGACAGGCGGACAAAGTGTCCCTGTTGCAGACAGCGCAGTCAATACCCAGCTCTCCAAAATAAACGAACGCGAGCAGTGCCTCAACGGCGTTGCCAACGCTGCAGCAAAGTCGGTCTTGCAGAGCTTCACCACCAAAACAATCAATTGGGCAAAGACAGGGTTTGACGGCAATCCCTTTTATGTGCGCGACATTGATTCGTATATGAAATCGATCCGGGACGAAAAGGTGTCGTCCTTTCTCCAAGATGTGCCCAATGCCGACCCAGTGTTTGGTATTGCGCTTCGATCTATCATCACGGAGCAAGTAACGGGATTTACCGATGGAAGACTTACACAGATCATGAATACTCCTGAGGCACGGGAATATGAAGCATTTCAAAACGACTTCACCCAAGGTGGATGGAACGCATTTCTCAATCCACGCAACAATGCGGTAGGTGCATACTTTAATGCCGTCGATCGGCTCAGCAGCATTGTCGATACTGCAAAGCAAAATGTGAGGGACGAACTCGTGCAGGGAAATGGATTTTTGAGTATGAAAAAGTGTGCTGAATACGCAACAAACCGTGTTGCACCTAACGGTACGACAGACAAGGCGAGCTGCATTGCAGAGTACAATACCGATAAGGCATCTGAGGCAGCCGCATGCGCAACTCGCGCGACACAAATACTCAAAGATGGCTGTATGCAAAGTGTAAACACTAAGTACGAAGGCTTGTTGGCAAATTGCGACACTGCATTTACTGACACAAGTGGGTTTGAAAGTACCGGAAACAGCAACCGATGCCTCAGGTATGAGACGGTGACACCCGGTGCACTCATTTCAAACCAAGTATCAGCAGTGCTCAACTCACCAATCAACCAATCAATCGCTGCCGACTCGATCAACGAAGTCGTAGGCGGGTTCTTTGATAGCATGCTCAACAATCTCTTTAGTAAGGGACTTGGATCGCTCGGGAGAAGTAGGGGGTCGACCCTTAGTGGTCAAAACGTTGTATACGACAGCAGCGGCAACGTCCTGCCCGGGGTAGCCGAGGCGCTTTCGATGGAGGGAGTGCAGAGTAGTTGTATCGACAATGGCTACGCGGGTGACTTTGACATCAGTCGACCACAGCAACTGCGCGCCATCATTCAGACCCAGAAGGATTACCTCAATCGCATCAATGACAATGCACTTGCTGCAGCAGACATCGTCCCCGCACTTGGTAAACTCGATTACTGCATTCCCGGTCCCAACCCCACCTGGAAGGATGGCCTCGATGAAAACTTCCAGACATTTTTGAGTTCGTTTAGAGTCGACAGCAAGACACTAAACGGCCCGCTTGGACTCTTTTCATCAACATCAGTCGCATTTGTTGCAGATGCGTCGCTCTTTGATAAAGCAAAGAGTCAGTACCACCAGATCAGAAATTTCACCTTCAGTGGCCAAGGAAGTGGGTCATTCCTTGGCATCGGAGGCACCGGTCAGACACTTGATAGTCTCGATGCTTTCCTCAAAAACGGATACAACACACTCCTAAGTCTATACACTGCGACCTACAATCCAGCATCCATCGCAACTGCATTTGGTGCAGTGGTGCCAGTATCAGACAGAGCAACAGCGATCGCAAGCATCAACGAAAGTTTTAAAGAAACGAAAAGCCTCTCTGCATATGGACAGATCATTCCCCAATACCAACTCTTTTATAGTCAATCAGATGCACAAAGTAGGTCAAACATTGCCGAACTTGAATCAATCAACGCCGAAGTGCTCCAAATCGTTGCAACTGCGAAGGCTCGTTATCTCAGAGATCATCCCGAAGTTGCTTCTGCAATCAACCCAAAGACCGGAAATCGTTGCATTGATGATGCATATATAGTCAATACCACTCCGATCACGGGAGCCGCCCGCCAGCGCACCAACTCCATCTTGCCCGCAACGGACATTCCTTACTCAAAGGCATCAAACGATTATTTCTACAATACCCTATAATACCTACATGAAACGCTTCCTCACCATCCTTATCCTCATCCTCAGTATTGTCGCGGTCTTTCTCGGCATAAGCTGGCTCGTCTCTCGCAAAAGTGCCCAAAAAAGTGGCAATACTCCTCAGACATTCAGAGAGTTTATAACAGGGGACACCGTCCCAGGATCAGCCACCTCTACTGATGATTCACTCAGCGGAGCATTCACAACCCCTCCCGATGGCACACTGGATGATGGCACCTCCTTGATAAAGCCGGGACCAGATGGTGTGTATGGTACACAGGATGATATATCGACCCCTCCTTCACCAGCCGGAGCGCCCACAGATACCCGAATTAGTATATTTACCAACACTGGAGCACTCAATCCGGGAGATACCACCCCCCCATCGACCAGTAGTGGCGTCGCCCCTGCAAACCAACCCGGGATAAAAACCCCAATACCTGTTCCTGTGCGGGATACCTTTGCTGGAGCGACCGTAGTCGGCGGCAACGACTGCACTGATGCCGACCAAAACATTGTTTTCACCCCTCAGGAACTTGCCCAACTCCGCGCACTCCAAAACCGCTTTTATGCAGTAGCGACCACGCTCCATACTGACGCAGATGTTGCAGCCGAATTTGCCAACTACAACACCTTTGACCTCAAGGCACGCAAGATCAACGAACTTGCAAATTACTGCACAAACCACATTGCACAAGTCGTTGCGGCAAATCCAATCTACGGTACAACAGTTGCCACTCCATACTGGGGCGCTCCTCTCAAAGATAGTTTGTACGGATTCTTTAGCAAGGCTGCTACCCCTCAAGGCGGTATCACCCCTCCTGACTACGGCGGCCCCTTTGATATCAACGACCTCACTTCAGGGCTTCGCAACGTCGAACGCGCGCTGCGCCTCAATCTTTGGTAACGCGAACCCAATTACCCGCATACTGTGCGGGTAATTCGTGTATCTGCGTGATACACTGTGTCTGTGCACACGCATCTATTTCGACGTATGTTTTCTCTCTCCATCTTGAAAAAACTTTCAAAGGCGACACTACTGTCGGTTGTATTGCTCGTGATATTTTTGGGAAGCATGCGTCCGGCGTTTGCAGCACCTGATACTTCCTTAAAACAATATCGTGATTTGTTTGGCGCATATCTTGGCAATGATCCAGTCATTAAGGGTACCCCGGATGCAATATCACGGACACAAAGTGGAGTATTTTATATACGAACCGATAGGGTAAGTAACGGGGTAACAAAGCTTTTGTTTGGGGCAAATCTTATGTTTCCAGGACTCAATGATGGTGCTCAATATGAAAATACTGAAAATCAAATATGGGACTATGTAGGCAACAACGACGGTGATGCAAATGACAGCAGTGGCACAACATCTTCTGCTGATGACAGCTTTATACTTCGAACGTACCAGATCGACACAAACGGACAAAAAACCAATATTTCATACGAAACTGACATTTACAAGATAATGCAGACAGGTCCCAATGTCCCGCTCAATCAAATGCCTTTATTATCTGCACCTCAAACAGGGCAAGCAAAATTTTATAAATGGGGATATTTCAAAAACGCCAATGGTGCGGCACAGCGAGTGTATTTAGTTAACCAAAAAATTACTATTCCCGTTTCGTATACTACTGCGGTTCCGTATGGTGCAACTATGGGAGCAGATCTCTGGTACTGTGGCGGCCGAGGAGCAGGTGTAGGTAATGGGGACTTTTCAAGAGGAGATGATGAAATAACGGGATGGGAAAACAACGTTGAATTCTTTGATGGTGACCCTGAGCTCTGCGATGGTACTGCGTATTGGAAAATAGGACCGAGTATTACATTCACGCTCCCCGCAAGTGCCCAAGCTGCGATACAAGAAAATGAGGCACAGGCCGCAGCACAAGCACAACAGATTGCAAATGTTGGATCTGCTAGGTCAGGACAAGAAGGTGCAGGTGACGTTCTTCCGCAGTGTAGTATGAGCAATGGCACGTTTGGCTCGGGTTCATTTGTGGGCTGTATTGCATACCTTGTGTACTATCTGGTGTACTGGCCGGTGGCATGGTTTGCCGGTATTTTGGGTAAACTCTTTGACTTCTTCCTCGGCTATTCGCTCAGCGATGCGTCGTACCGCGCTCAGTTTGCAGTGCGCGGCTGGCAGATCGTGCGCGATCTTTCCAACATCTTCTTTATTATCATCCTTGTCTATACTGGACTTATGGCCGTATTTGGGGGTGGTCCAAATATGAAAAAGGTGGTGCCACAACTTATCCTCAATGCGCTCCTCATCAACTTTTCTCTCTTTGGAACCCGTGTCATCATCGACATCTCCAACGTCGTCGCGCGTGTCTTTTATAAGTCAGTCGAGGTGTGCGATGGCAAATGCAACAGCGACATGTCCAACAAAAAGGAGGGGATCGCAGGCTACACCCCACTCTCCGAAAAGATCGTATCTGCATTCAATCCTCAAAAAATATTTAGTACCGATACACTTAGTGCTGCAAGCGCCCTCCCTGACAATGGCACAAGCCAGCAAGGCAGTGTGAATGCGCGAGTAGCAGATCGCAGTACCAGTGAATATGCGGGGTATTTCATTGTTGTGAGCCTCATCGCCGCATTTATCCTTTTTGCAATAGCGATGATGTTTTGGAAGACGGCGTTCTTCTTTGTCGGGCGCGTGATCGGACTCTATCTCTGCATGATCTTTGCGCCATTTGCAGTACTCACCAAGGGCGGCATGCCGCTCGTGAGCAGTATCGGCGAACTCTCCTGGAAAAAGTGGTCCGAAGATCTTGTCAACTACGCAACTCTTGCGCCTATCTTTGTATTCTTTCTCTATGTCATTTACTCATTCCTTGAGACTGACTTTATCAAAGTCTATGCAGACAAAGTCGGCAATAGCTTCTTTGAGACCGTGGTGTACATCGCCATCCCGATGATCATCGTGTGGTACATGATCAGACAGGGAGTAAAGATTGCCGAAAAGTATGCAGGTGATGCGGGTAAGTTGGTATCGGGATATATCAACAAAGCGACTGGGTTTGTCGGGGGAGCGGCGCTTGGGGTTGCGACAGGGGGAGCGGCATTTTTGGGAAGAAACGCAGTCGGACGAGGTCTTCGACTGCTTGGTAATAGCGGCAAAAGAACTGATGCTGCTGGCAATACAACAACCCGCGCAGAACGTTGGGCGGCAAATTCAAATAATAGCTGGCTTTCTCGACAATGGAACAACACCTATAGTAAGACTCAGACCGGTTCATGGGATGCGCGAAATACAAAGTTGGGCGGCCTTGTAAGTAGTGCAGGAGGTTCACTCGGAGGCCAGATGGGCGTCAAGTTTTCTGACAAACTATCTGGATCTATATATGGGCTGGGCAAAGACTCTGGAAAAGGTGGTGTGGTTGAAGTAAACAAAAAACTTGCAAAGCGTAAGCAAGAAATTTTAGAGAAAAAAGTTGACATGAGCCACCTCAGTGATGACGAAGCAAAAAATGCTGCGACAAAATACAAGAGTGATCAGATCAAAAAATATGGCGAAGCTCATTGGGAAGAGCATATCGATAAGGTGGATACACTCAAAGCCCCCAAAGATGCAATGGATGCTGCAAAAACAGCTCTTGATGCAGCAATAAAAGATCTTGATGACAAAACAAAAGCTGGTACCGCTACTACTGCGGATAGACTTGCACGCGATAGGGCACAGAAGGACTTTGACAACAAAAAACAAGCGTTTGATGCAGCAAAAATTGGTATTATCGATAATATAAAACAAGGCAAAGCTGACGCTATCAAAGATAAAGCTTTGGAATTTGCACAAAAAGAAAAGGAGAAGGAGCTTGCTGCGTACAAGGTCAAAGATGCAGCCTCATTTGGCAACATGATGCGCGCTGAGTACGTAAATGGCCTTCAGAATGCTTCATTTATGAAGAAACTAATAGAGGGTATCGATGTGACAAATCCAGTTTCTATGATCGGAGCTGCTGCTGGAGTAGCAGTATCTGCACTTATTCCTCCACTTACCCCGTTAGTTGTAACGGCAATGACTGCTGCTATCGCAAAAGAGCTTGGTGATGAAATTGTATATGCAGCAACAGGAAGCAATGGTAAAGCTGTTAAAGCGATAAATAAAAAAGCAAAATCAAAAGCGGGAACTGGAAATGTGCTTATTGACATGGAAGCGCGTCTAGAAACTCTAAAAGCAGTAGTGACGAATGCTATCAAGAAAGACTTTGATAAAGTTACAGAAGATGAAATCCTTGATTACACTGCAGATCTTCAGGGTGAAGTAGATGAACTCAATGATAAAATCAAGAGTAAAACCGGTACTCCTGACGAGCTCAAACAGGCACGAAGACATCGTGCACGTAAACTTGATGAACTTGATAAACTCAAAAACATTCAAGATAAGATTGCTCGCCAGCAAAAAGATATCGACGACCACAAACAAAAAGAAAAGGAGAAGGAAGAAAATAAAAAGAAAAAGGATGAAGAGAAAAAATAATCTATGGACACAACTACTACAAAAATCGAAGAAGATACTTTCCAAGAAGCACTTGATGCTATGCCTGAGGAAGTACGCGACTACATGTGGGGTCCAGCATTTGATTATGCGATAGACGTCGCAGAGAAGGTCATCACTCTCAGTTCGCAAGAAAAAGAATACGTTCGTGATATTGCGTACGATTTGCTCATGCGACTTATTGATATGGACAGCGCGGCAAATATTCTTTTGGAGAAGAAAGTTGCACCAGAAAAAGTGAGTAAAATTATGTACTATATTGATCAAGAAATTCTCGAGTCAGCAAGAAACCTAGTTAACTATTATGGAGACATCAATGAAATTGCTCGAAGTGACCAAGGTAAGTCTGCACAGAGCAATGAATCCGAACAGCCTCCACAAACCGTTCCGGATACCTTCTCTCGTCTCTCCCAATCCTTCACTACCCCTTCCGCAATCATTCCCAAAAAGAGCGTGTACACCGATCTTCCTTCTGCATCTGCCTCAGTATCGAACACGCCGCCTGGCTCTCGGCCGCTCTCTGAAGCAATACCGAAGTCTGATACTAGCAAACCCGCTGTCGATCCATACCGACTTGATCCCAACGAGAAGTAATTTATATCTTGATAGGGTACAATAGATGCATGCAGTTTAAGGTACCGCAATTTATCGACATCGAAGACAAAGTCTTTGGGCCGTTTACGTTTAAACAATTTCTCTACCTTGCGGGTGGGGCAGGGCTTTTGTATCTTTCATTCAAATTGCTACCGCTCATCATTGCACTCATCATAGGACCTGCGCTTGGCGGACTTGGTCTTGCGCTTGCATTCTTTAAGTACAACGATAAGCCGTTTGTCAATGTGCTCCAGTCCTTCATCCGTTACTACACGCACTCCCGTCTCTATCTGTGGCACAAGCAGGATCCCAAAGCACCCAAGAAATCCGTCCCCGAAGCAGCTGCATCAAGCGCGCGTGGTACACTGACAGAGAGTAAGCTCAAGACCCTCTCATGGAGTCTTGATGTCATCGACCCCAACAAACAATAGCTATGGCAACCCTTGGCACACCCGCCCAACAATTTGTTCCGATCCAAGAAGTCAGAGACGGCATCATGGTCATGAAAGACGGCACGCTCGCGATGGCGGCACTGGTTTCTTCGATCAATCTGTCACTGAAGAGCTACGACGAGCAGCGCGCGACACTCATGCAGTTTCAAAATTTCCTCAATACGCTTGATTTTCCGATCCAAATCGTTATTCAAAGTCGCCGCTATGATATCCGGCCATATATACTCACTCTCGAAAACCGCCTCAAGCAGCAAACAGAGCCCTTGCTCCAAGTACAGACCCGCGAATACATTCAATTTATCCAAAAGTTTACCCAAGATGTCAGTATCATGCGCAAAAGCTTCTTTGTGGTCGTACCGTACATCCCTCCCATCTTGAGCCAAAAGCAGGGCTTGGGCAAAGTACTTTCGTTTTTGAACAAAAAGCCTGCAGCCACACAAAGCGTCACCGACTTTGAAGAACAGCGCACCCAACTCGAGGAGCGCATGAGTGTCGTAGTACAAGGCCTTACGCGCGTAGGCCTCCGGGTAGGGCAGCTTGGTACCGAAGAAGTGATTGAGCTTTTGTACAAAACATTCAACCCAGGTGACACCATGACACACGCAAATGCAGTGTAGTGCTGTATACTATAGAGAATGGGTCTCTTTGGATCAAAGCAAAAAACAGAAGAAAAGACGCTTCCAGTCCTTCCCTCTGAAGTACATGAGTGGGCAACTATGGAGCTCGCGGACAAGATCGCGCCCTCTGCGATCGAGATCACTCCCAAATCACTTCGTATCGGCGACAAGATCGTGCGCACCTTCTTTGTGATCTCATACCCCCGCTACCTCACCGACAACTGGTTTACCCCCATCATCAATCTCGACAAAATCTTTGATGTCGCGATCTATATCAACCCGATCGAAACCGCCGAACTCCTCAAGCACTTCCAAAAGAAGATTGCGGAGGTTGAAAGCCAGATCATTGTCCGCCAACAGAAGGGACTTGTCCGCGATCCCATGCTCGACACTGCCTTCCAAGATCTCGAGGAGCTCCGCGACAACCTCACCCAGGCACAAGAAAAGATGTTTGATATCGGCTTTTATATCTCGATCTATGCCGACAGTGACCAAGAGCTCTTCAGGACCGAAAGCGAGATCAAAAGCATGCTCGAAGGCAAAATGATCTACATCAAACCGACCCTCTTTCAGGAAGAAGATGGGTTTAAGACGGTCGTCCCCCTTGGTACTGACAAGCTCAGCATCACTCAAAAGCTCAACTCCGAACCCATCTCGAGCATGTTCCCCTTTGTATCATTTGATCTCACCGGAGACGAGGGGATACTCTATGGGGTCAACCGCCACAACTCATCCCTCGTTATCTTTGATCGCTTTTCGCTCGAAAACTACAACTCCATCATCTTTGCAAAGTCCGGTGCGGGTAAGTCGTACGCGACCAAACTTGAGATCATTCGCACGCTCATGTTTGATACTGACGTGATCGTCATCGACCCAGAGCGCGAGTACGAGTACTTGGCAGAGGCAGTAGGGGGGCGATATTTCAATATTTCACTCTCATCTGACAACCACATCAACCCGTTTGACCTGCCGATCCCACGCGTCGACGAATCCCCTGCGGATGTGCTGCGCAGCAACATCATCAATCTCGTAGGGCTCTTTCGTATTATGCTTGGCGGCCTCACCCCCGAAGAAGACTCGATTATTGATCGCGCGATCACCGAGACCTACTCACTCAAAGACATCACTGCAGAGAGCGACTTCACCTCAATCGAGCCGCCACTTCTCTCAGACTTTGAAATGGTGCTCGGCGGCATGGAGGGGACTGAGAGTATCTTGCAGCGCCTGACCAAATACACACACGGCTCGTGGGCAAACTTCATCAACCAGCCGACAAACGTCGACATCAACAAAAAGTTTATTGTGTTCTCGGTACGCGACATGGAAGATGACCTCAAACCTGCTGCGATGTACATCGTCACACATTTCATTTGGAATGCCGTGCGCAAAGAGCTCAAAAAGCGTCTGCTCGTCGTGGATGAGGCATGGTGGATGATGAAAAGTGACGACACTGCAAGTTTCCTGTATTCAATTGCAAAACGAGGCCGTAAGTACTACCTCGGTCTCTGTACAATCACCCAAGACGTGGGAGACTTTATGAAGAGCCCGTACGGTGTCCCGATCGTCACCAACTCCTCGATCCAGCTCCTGCTCAAGCAATCCCCAAGCACCATCGATGTGCTCCAAAAGACGTTCAACCTCACCGATGAAGAAAAGTTTCTCCTGCTCGAAAGCGGCGTAGGGGAAGGGATTTTCTTTGCAGGACTCAAGCATGTCGCGATCAAGATCATTGCCTCATACACCGAAGATCAGATCATCACCAGTGACCCATCCCAAGTCATCTCGATCCGCAATGCAAAGAAGGAGTTTAGTGAACAGCGTACGTAGGTGCTGTTGCGCTTGGCCACGACCTTGTGCCATCTATGCGTGATATACTTTTGCTATGAAATATCTGCTCGCGCTCATTGGCACATTTGTCTTTACTGCAATGGTTGCGTCAGCGCAGACCGGAAGCGTCGACCTTGCACTCCAATCAATCCCGCTCAATCCGCAGCCTGGAGAAACTGTCACGATCACCGCATCAAGTTATGGCACCGATCTTTCACAGACAACACTTTCGTGGAACTATAATGGATCTTCTGTTGGACAAGGTGTTGGCAAAACATCTATCCAAGTAGTGGCCCCAAAGGCGGGCACTACCGGAATCATTACTGTCACTACGATTGACGGCGGGACCGCAAGTACCATACTGCGCCCAGGAACCATGGACTTGCTGTGGGAGGCAGCAGATGCCTATACACCGCCGTTTTATAAAGGGAAGGCACTTCTGCCTCTTGGGGGATTGATTCGTCTGACTGCTGTATCCTCTACAAATACTCCTCGTGGCATCAGCTTTGATTGGGAGCGCAATACTTCAGCGATGCAGGAAGCGTCTGGGTTTGGCAAATCAAGTACGACATTTCGGTACAACCCACTCAATGCATCAGAACAAGTGTCTGTTACTGCTACCTCTGGCAACTTTCAAGCAACTGCCTCGCTTCGTCTAGGCGCGTATGTCCCCCTTGCTCTCGCATATCGCAACAACGACGGCTTTATCGACTATGCGCACGGCTATACTACAACAATACCTATCACTACTACAGGTGCAGTGCTTCACTTCGAACCATACTACTTCTCAGTACCTTCAACCATCGCCAAAGATCTCTCAGTAGGTATGGTGGTAAACAAGCAACCAATACTCACTGCAGTACCCAATGAAATAGCGCTCTCTCGTCCAGAAAACGGGGTACAAAGTACGCTCGAACTCGCCATTACTACCGTCGCCTACAGCTTGCAACATCTGACCAAAACCTTTACGCTTCTATTCAACTAGTATGAAATATTTTATTGCAGCAATATCCATTCTCTGTATCTTGTGTTTTCCTTTGACAACAAGTGCGCAGAGAGGTACTAGCGTCGATCCACTTCCCACCGCAACGGTATCCGACTTTGCAGTCAAACCAGTATCTGATCGGGAGGTATCCATTAGTGGAAAAATCACGACAACCAACATCGAGATTAATCTCTTACGGGTTACCTTTCTGTGGTCGCAGACAAAAAACGGAGATACTAATGATCCTGGAGACCCTCAACAAATCTACACAGGCGCAGGAGGACAAGCTGCAATTGCAGTGGATGGGGCGTACAGTTTAAAACTCAGCGGCCTTACACCCAATACAAAGTATTATTTCAAACAGATCGTTACTTTTACGAACGGTAATCCACTTGACACCCAGAGTGGCACTTTCAATACTGACAAGGGCTACATTATACCGGGCTCTGTAGGGGAGCAGCTCGACTTCAATTCCCGAAGCTACCACTTGCTCGCACCACTCCCCGGACTTTCAGTACTCATGGATCCAGATCTCTGTGCCGAAAAGAAGGCAAAGGGCGAGGTGCCCGCAAATGCAATTTGTGACGTCAACGGCTTTCTCGACTTTGCATTTAAGCTCATGATCGGCCTTGCTGCAGTAATTTTGGTAATCCGCCTCATGATTGAGGGGTACAAGATCCTTACCACTGACGTGCCGTTCATTGCAGCCAGCGCAAAAGGTAATTTCTTTAGTGCACTCCTCGGACTCCTCCTTGCTCTCTCGGCATACCTCATTCTCAATACGATCAATCCGAAGTTGGTGAATAATAAGATAACTATTGATAGTGTGAATGTTGGGGTTGAGGAATTTAAATTCTCAGATGTTAACCAAGCATATACTGTAAGAAACGGTGTTCGAGTAAAAATTAATTCAATAAAGATGAAGGAGGTACTTCCATATGCAGAAAAAGCAGAAACTGCATCTGGAGTTAAAAAAGAAAATATTCTTGCAATTCTTGCTATCGAAACAAATCTTGGTACAAAACAAGGTGCATGTTATTGGGACGATACTGGTGTGATGCCACCAGAACCTGGCCGGAACGCAGATAGAGATGACAAGACTATCTATAAAGGAATTATTTCTGATCTCAAAATAGGTCTTCGGGACCATAAGGTTTCTTGTGCACTTTCTAATAGTACATGGGGTGGTGGAATGGGACCTTCACAGCATATTCCTACCTATTGGAAACAATTTGCTCCGAAGATAACCGCCATAACAGGAAGACCTGCCGACCCGTGGGATCTACAAGATGCAGTTTATGCACTGGCGTTTCATATGGCAGCAGACGGAGCGGTAAACGATCCGGAAAATGCTGCATGCAAGTACTACAGTGGACATGCTTGTGGAACACGGTCGCGCGATTTTGGTAAATATGGAAATCTCGATTACAGAGATAAATTTAGAAATGCTGTTGTATCTGTAAAAGCAGAGCTCACAAAAATTAAATAATATCTGTAGTACAATACATCCATGCGAAAGGTTCTCATTATTGTACTTATCGTCATCATTGCAGCTGCCGGCGGCTGGTACTGGTATGCCCGGTCTCACCAAACTGCGCCGGGCGTGCCGGCAATCACTGACTTTAGTGCATTCTTCCCTGTTGGGGAAACGGGCGATCCTACACTTCTTGATGGATTGCTTCAGGGGACACCACCTGATCCGACCAACACACCCACGACCACTCCTTCACCCTTTCGGCAGCTCAGTCCTCACCCTGTCGCAGGCTTCGTATCCTATATGAAGCCGCTTGTGACGACTGTTGTAGATCCGACCAAACCCCAGCCCAAGGCTGGTCAGCCTCGGGCTGACAAAGCAAAACCAGTCACGACTACAACACAAGTGCACACGATTCGGTATATATCTCGCGCGACTGGGTATGTGTATGAGATCACCGATGGCGACGTACCGCTGCAAATCTCCAATGTCTACATCCCCAATATATACGAGGCACTTTTTGGGGAAGGGATGAACACGGCACTCCTTCGATTTCTCAGACCAGACCAGCGCACGATTGCAACCTACAGCGTCCCCATTCCACCCCCCAACACCGACGGTACTCGCACACAACGCGAGGGCACGTACTTTCCCGATACTATCCTCCAGACTGTACTGTCTCCCGACAACAAACAAGTCGCCTATCTTACAACTGGCACCAGTGGGGCAACGATTACTCTCTCATCACTTACCAACACCAAAAAGACTGCACTTATCACGACACCGTTTCGCGAATGGCTTCTCTCGTGGCCGAGCACAAAGAGTCTCTATGTCCAGACCAAGCCCAGCGCGCAAGTGCTTGGATTTCTCTACCGCATCGATACAGGCGAAAAGAAGCTTCGCCGCGTCCTCGGAGATATCAATGGCCTTACTACCTCGGTGAGCCCGTCTGGCACCTATGTGCTGTATTCGCAGCATAGCGATGGAGGATTTGTGACACGCCTGCTCAACACCAAGACGGGCACTACACGATCTCTCACACTCGCCATCCTTCCAGAGAAATGCACCTGGCTTGCAAACGAAGACCTCATCTGTGCAGGGAACACCTCTGTGGCAGAGCGCGCGGAGTACCCCGATGCGTGGTACCAGGGGAGCGTGGCATTTAGCGACCAGCTCTACCGCATCGCGACCGCATCCCTTGTATACGAGACACTCTATGACAACAGCGCAAAGTCGTTTGATATGACCAATCTGCAGGTGGATGAAGCAACTCGCATCGTCTACTTCATCGACAAATCGACTGGCCTTCTGTGGCAGATGTCATACTAATTGTTCAATAAAAAATCGCACTTCTCTGTGCGATTTTTGTTTTCCCTAACTAGCCTTTACTATCTGCCTCCTAAAGTACAGCTCCTGAAGGATTGAGAACGTATTTGCCACTACCCAGTACAGTGCAACTGCGGCGACGAGCTTGCTTGCCACAAAGATAATGATCAGTGGCAGTACGTAGCGCGTCTGCACATGCATACTCTTGGCAAACTGCTCTTGAAATCCTGGTTTGCCAGTCGTAGCACTTGTTGGTTTGGGCATGAGGAAGGCCTGGATCGACTGTGTGATGCCCGCAAGGATCGCAAGGGGGAGATACGGCTTGGTGATATCGATCAGTCCGAGAAGAGTCTCTTTGAGGCCGTCGGTCGAGAGGGCTCCATATAGGTGCTCTGGCTGAAAGATGCCCTTCATAAAGACAAAGTACAGCGCAAAGAGGATGGGGAGCTGGATGAGGAGGTAGAGGCAACCCGAGAAAGGATTGATACCTTCGGCTTTGTAGAGCGCAAAAGTCTCGCGGGCTTCTTCTTCCTTAGAGAGCCCTTTGGCCTTGATTGCGGCGAGTTTTGGCTCGAGCATGCGCGTCTTGTACTGGCTCATGATGCTCTTTTTGGAAAGTGGCATGAGGATAAAGCGGATAAGGATAGTCACTACGATCACCGCCAGCCCGACATCCTGCATTGTTACGTGCTGTGCCGTCCAGATAAGGACATTGTAAATGGGGTTGTAGATCAGGTTGGTCCAAAGGGTATGCATGGTGTGTATTGTACTTGTTGAATAAAAAATCGCAATTTATGGTACATCCACCCCCGGCTCATTTCCTGGATGACAGCGACCTATACGAGTCGCTGTTTTCTTTACAGCTTTGAAAAATGAATATTTTTTGAAGCATTCGATGCCATACTCGGAACACGTCGGATAAAAGATACAGCTGGGGCGTGGATAAAAGGGGAGGTAGTGCAGTATCCCTACACTTGGCGAGAACGTGAGTCTGTAGAGGCGTATGGCTCCAATGGTGAGCTTATTTGGAAGGCTGCACACTCGTCTTAGAAGCCTTTGCCAAAAGGTCGAGGGTGAGGGATTTGACTTCGTCGTGGGAGAATCCATAGCTTTGCTTTGCTGCATACACTATACCTTGTATGAGGGGCTTTGATGAAGAAACAGCTGTATAGATACGGCGGCGAAGCTTGTTGCGATCTACTGCCTTCTTGGCAGCCTTGCTGCTCGTCACTACAGAGAGCTGGGTAGAGGGAGAAGGGAGGTATTTGAGCGTCCCAAGACGGTTGAAAACGACCGATATCCCTTTATGTGCAAGGAAATCTGAGAATTGTGACCGAGAAAACCGCGCCTTGGACGGTAGCATGAGGGGAGTATAGCTTATACCGCGATCTTTGCGCGACCTTTGTGGCGACGAGCTTTGAGGACCTTGCGGCCAGAGGCAGATGCGCTTCGGACCAAAAATCCGTGTGACTTTGCGCGCTTTCGGTTGTTGGGCTGGTAGGTGACTGACATATGTGGGCACACTATACACAAAAGTAGGGGTTTTATCAAGTGACTCCTCCCAATCTTCACAAATTCGAACATATCCGCCCTGCGCGTCTTGGGCTGCGCCCTTCGGACAGGTGCTCGGTCAAATATATTCGATTTGCTCGATTGGGGATCGGTCAAGCAAAATGCCCCTATTTAGACTACATATATACAGCACTTGTGTTCGATCGAGAAAACTGAGTACATGCGACCGAGCACCTTTCGGAGGCCTTTGGCCGAAACGCGCAGGGCGTATGTGCTCAAGTTTTTGAGAATCGAACACCCTTGCTCATATAGATACGATATCTGCTATAATCCACACAATTCACATCTTTTCCCCATTTTCACAGACGCTGTGGATATGCGGTATGATGAGTGATATTTATGGATGAATCTCTCGTACAACTTTGGAACACCTGCTTGGGAGAAATAGAGTCTCAGGTGACCAGTGCGCAGTTTGCGACCTGGTTTAAACAAACCGGTCTATCCAAAGAAGAAGAGGGGATTATCTTTATCAGCGTCCCGAGCGAGTTTGTCCGCGAGTGGATGATCAGTAAGTATCACAAGCTTATCTTGAAGACGATCGTCGATCACGCCCCTCATGTGCGCGGCATCGAGTTTATCATTGGAGCACCTACGGTCGAGAAGCAGAGTTCCAAACCTACCCCCATCACCACTTCCCAAGAACTCCCCCTTACCAATGTCCTTATCAACCGCGACGACAACCTCAACCCTCGCTATACCTTTAATAGCTTCATCGTGGGGCCGTTCAACGAGCTTGCCTATGCTGCAGCACAGGTGGTCGTAAAGAACCCGCAGCACGCCTACAACCCACTCTTTTTCTACAGTCCGAGCGGTCTCGGCAAGACACACTTGACGCAAGCTATTGGTAATGAAATAAAGCGCCTCTTTCCTGAGAAGAAGATCTTGTATGTAACTGCAGAGAAGTTTAGTAATGAGTATGTCGCTTCAGTACTCAACAATAAGTCTATGCATTTTCGTGACAAGTATCGTAAATTTGATGTACTTATTATGGATGATATTCAATTCATCTCAGGTAAAGAACAGACCCAAAACGAACTCTTTCATATCTTCAACACCCTCTACGAGCAAGGCAAAAATATAATCTTTTCAAGTGATAAGCATCCCAACCACATCATCGGACTCGAAGATCGCCTCAAGACTCGTTTTAATGCTGGTATGACGATCGACATCCAAGAGCCCGACCTTGAGTCTCGTCTTGCCCTTGTCCGAGAAAAGAGTAATCACCTCATACAACCACTCGATCCGGAGGTTGTCTCATATATTGCTTCCTCAGTATCTGGTAGTATCCGTGAGCTCGAAGGGGTACTCAATATCATCAACATGCATGCAGAAGTAAAGCAACGACCGGTCACCCTGACTGAAGTAAAGACACTAATCAAAAACAATGTAAAAACCAAGAAAATCATCTCAGTGGATACCGTCGTCAAGGCAATATCTGACTATTACAACCTTGATGAGCGAGTCATATACGAAAAGACTCGCCGTAAGGAGATCGTGCGTGCGCGCCAGGTGATTATGTTTATCCTTCGAGAAGACTTTAATGAATCATATCCCTCCATTGGAGCAAAGCTTGGCGGCAAAGACCATACCACCGTCATTCACTCATACGAAAAGATACACCAAGAGCTCAAAAGTGATCCTCAACTCATGAAGCAAGTCGAAGATATCCGCATCTTGTTTAAATGATGTGGATATCGCCCGGAATACCCGCGTATAGTGTGGGGAGTATAGGTGTGGTAGTGTAGAGAAGGAGTATGTATCCACATCTATCCACACCCGCACTCGCTCATATATCCTTATATACCAATCTTTTATCACGTTTTCCCCAATCCACACGCTATACTAGCGCCTAAGCAATTATTTATATGAAACTAACTTGTAATGTAGAAAAGCTCAAAAACGCCGTCACCCTCGCCGATCGCATGACCGGCAAACATATGACACTCCCTATCCTCAATGCGATCCTTCTTGTAGCAGAAGGCAAGACGCTCAAGATCCGCGCGACCAACCTTCAGGTAGGTATAGAACTCGAAATCCCAGCAACTATAGAGACAGAAGGAAGTGTGGTGCTCAAGGGTGATGTGGTCGCAAGTGTATGTAGTAATATCCCTTCGGGTAGCGAGGTGTCCCTTACTCTTGAGAATGACAACTTAGTACTCATGGTTGCCAAATCCAAAACAGTGATCAAGGCGCTTCCCAGTGAAGAGTTCCCGACACTTCCTGTAGTAGAAGGAGAACACATTGAGATCAAAAAATCTCTTCTCGAAGACGGTATCCGATCAGTCTCCTTTGCAGCAGCGGTCACTGAGATCAAGCCCGAGATTGCAAGTATCTATCTCTACAGTGAAAGTGGGACGCTGTATGTGGTGGCGACTGATTCATTTCGTCTCGCCGAAAAGAAAATCACTATCAAAGGGCTTCCAGATATCTCCAAGATCTTGATCCCTCACAAAAACGTCCAAGATGTACTCCGTGCACTCGAAGTGTGTGGAGACACGGTGCGTATCGCATATACGCGCAATCAGATCGCCTTTAGTGGAAATGGTGTGTACTTCACCTCCCGTCTCATTGATGGGGGATTTCCACCGTATCATCTCATCATTCCCAAAGAAGAAACGACACAGGTCGTCGTGATGAAACAAGACCTTATCAATACCCTTCGTCTCTCTACTATCTTTACTGATAAATTTTTTCAAGTGGTCTTTCGTATTGATCCTGCTACCAAACAGCTTGCTATTACATCCCAAAATAGTGATGTCGGTTCAGTCGACTCGACAGTCGATGCAGTGATAAAGGGTGAGCCGATCGAAGTCGTCTGCAACCTCAAGTACTTTCTCGATGTCTTTCAGGCTACTGTCGGCGACAGTATTTCACTTTCATTCACCACTCCTCAAAAGCCGATCGTCATCAAGAGCGTCAGTGATACCAACTTCCTGTATCTGTTGATGCCTACAAATCGATAATACCTATGTCACTCTTTGATTCATTTATTACCAATCTCAAGGCAAAAGTCGACGCACAAACTGCCTACAAACAGTCTGTTATACAAGCAATCAAAGAAGTGGTTGGGGTATCTATCTCACCCGAGCAGATCATTTCGCTCAAAGAAGGGGTACTCAGGCTTGCCGTACCTTCGACACTCAAATCAGCACTTCTCCTTAAACAAGGAAAACTCCTTGCGGAGTTTTCTAAACACTCATTCACGGTAACTACTATTCAGTAACAGTAACTGATCGTTCAATAGTTGTTTTTTGCGATAGGTTGTTGGTCGTACTAACCTTTATAGTATGTACTCCGGGAGTTAGATTGTAATCAGTAGGACTGAGTCTAAATCGAAATGGAGCAGAAAGGGTGGCGACGAGATTGTTGTCGATCAGTACGTTTGCACTTACCAACGTCGCTACTCCTTGGTACGAAATACTGATCGTTGCACTGCTTGCGCGAGAGAGTGTAGGAGGAAGTCCGTCGATGGATATGATACCCGTATCTTGGGGAGGAGTGGGTTCGTATCCGGCAGGGAGTGTGCCGGCGTATCTGCTCATGTTTTGCAGCCACCATGCCTCGACTGAGGGGTTCCAAAGGTGGAACTGTGGATCACTGTTGGGATTGGTAGGAGCAGGACCACGTGGGTTATTCTTTTGTACCCAGTAGAGGATGTCTTGTATTGGTGCGGTAAGCCATGTCCCACGAAGGATTGGTTTGAGAGTATCGTAGTCAGGATCAATCGCCGGCTTTTCGAAGGCAGGGGCCGGGTGCTCTTTGAGGTACTCTTCCATAAACGACTTGAGGATGGGTCCGGAGACCGCAGACCCACCACTACGCATACTTTTGTTGTTGTTGTTGCCGCTCCATACGCCCACCGTGATACTCGGCGTGTAGCCCATGATCCATGCATCACGTTCGTCGTTGGTGGTACCTGTCTTTACGGCAACCCCTGGGATAGTGATTGCATTTCCAAAGGTTGGTGTACGCGCAGCAGCGTCACTCAAAACATCATTGAGTTCAAGCACTGCATTTCTGTCGACTACCTCTTGCGCGTCTGGAGTAAACTGCTCCATTACTTTGCCTTTGTTGTCCGTTACCGAGAGTATGCCGACTGCAGGATTGCGCGTACCACTGTTTGCAAAGACTGAGTATGCACTCGTCATATCGAGGAGTTTGACTTCGCCACCTCCGAGCACAAGGGAGAGCCCGATCTCTTTAGGATCTTGGAGTGTTGAGATGCCGAGTTTGTGTGCAGTATCGACGACGTTGTCGACTCCTGCGAGATACAGTGTCTTTACTGACGGCACGTTGCGAGATTCTGCAAGAGCACTTCGCATCGACATCGGACCCTTAAAGGTACGATTTGCGTTTTGTGGATGATAGCAGTCTTCGCTCGGATTTGCCTGTTCGATGGCGGTAATAGGAGCACAACTTGTCGAAAACTCAGTCGGTACATCAAAGAGGATCGTCTCAGGCGTATACCCCTTCATAAATGCCGTAAGGTATGCAAACGGTTTAAAGGATGAGCCTGGCTGGCGATCGGCAACTGCGATGTTGTAGGCACCATCGATGTCTTTGTTGAAATAGTCTTTGGAGCCGACCATGGCGAGGATTTGGCCCGTAGTCGGGTCGATCACGACCATTGCGGAGTTTGATGCATTAAAGTTTTTGAGGTTGCTCTCCGCGTATTTGGTGATCGCTGCTTCTGCCTTTTGTTGGAGTTCGTAGTCGAGTGTGGTGGTGATCGTAAAGCCGCCACTTTCCATGACGTCCTTGCCATAGCGCTCCTCGAGCTGATCAAGGATCCAAAAGACGAAGTGGGGGGCTTTGACGCTGTTGGATGCAGAGATGTTGAATGTCACGACTTCGTTTTTTGCGGATTCGTATTGATCGGCAGTGATGTATCCTTGATCTTTCATTTTGGAGAGGACGAGGTTTTTGCGCTCATCGAGCTTGTCCTTGTGTTTGCCAAAGGGGGAGTAGTAGCTCGGCGCAGGCATGAGTGCTGCAAGGTACGCAGCTTGTGCGATAGTGAGGTCTTTGGCAGATACACCATAAAACGCCCGTGATGCTTCCTCGACACCATAGATCGTACTTCCAAACGGCGCGTCGTTGAGGTAGATGGTAAGGATCTGATCCTTTGAGAATTCTCGCTCGAGCTTGAGTGCGAGCACCCACTCCTTAAACTTGCGCACGACGGTCTTGTCGGTATTGAGCAGGGTGTTTTTGATGATTTGTTGGGTGAGGGTCGAGCCGCCTTGTGAGAAGCTCCCGCTCGTGAGGTTTACAAACACTGCGCGGATGATCGATGTCGGACGGATGCCTTTGTGTGTATAGAAATGCGCGTCTTCGATCGCGACGACTGCATGCTTGATGTTCTCTCCCATTTCTTCGAATGGGACCTCGGTGCGACGCACACCTTGGTTGATGTCGTAGAGCACGACGCCGTTGCGGTCCGTGATCTTGGACGAGTTTGCAATCTTGCGCGCCTCAAAGGTTGAGACGTCGGGGAGTTTGATGGTTGCAGCCCAGAGTAAGCAGATACCGCCGACAAAGAGCACAAAGCCGCTGATGCCGATTGCGATCTTTTGCCATTTACTAAAGTGTGTCGGATATTTTTTCGTCATAGGAGTATCATAGCAATAGCACACTTTTTATAAAAGGAAAAACAAAAATCTCTTCACCATGTAGATGAAGAGATACTAATTAGTTGAGGCAAAGGTGTGTAGAAAATTCAAACGGAGAGCGCTTTTTGTACTCCGGATCCTGTTGGGCAGATAGTGGTAGTACCCCTCCGACATAATCGGCTACATAGCAAAAGGCAGCGATCTTGAGCTGACGATTTATCGCAAACGAATCAGCCGGATTACAACAATACAAGTTAATATCTATAAAAGTTGTTCCTTGGTATTCGGACCATATCTCGCTGCAGATAATTGCACAACTCAAGTCATCGATACGATCTACACATGTCTCCAAACGTATAACAGGACCAACACCGGCCTGTACTTCCAACACAATGAAGGTGTAGCCAGTTGCTGATTTGGTGCAACGAACCATATATTCTTTACTCATAGATAACGTTTTTCAAACAGTACCATGTATAAATTGACAAGTCAAGTATCTGTATATATAATGTTGCCTATATTGTTCATCAAAACTTCATACATGAGCACGCCTCCAGCACCAAAGAGTAATTGGAATAATGTATCAAATTTTTTCTTCGGATCGCCCAAACGAGTACGAAATACATTTATATTCTTAGTAATTATTGCGAGTATTGTTTTTGCTGATAAAATTGCACATGCAATACAGGTATTGATATACAAGATAACCAATATTGCTATCGATCTTGTAAATCATCTTGCACAACCAATAATCGCAGGAGTACTAATTATTTTGGGATTTAAATTCTTATTTCGAAAGGTTGGCGGAAAATGATCCTTACGAAGCACATAGGTGCTTCTTTTTTATTACAAACCCAGAAATGCTATAGTTATGCTATCTATGGAACGAGAAGACAAAATTGAGCTCTTGCTTGCGAAGGGGGTATCGGAGATATTGCCAGGGCGGGAGTATCTGGAGAAGCTTTTGAGAGGCAAGCAGCGACTTTCTATTTATTGCGGCTTTGATCCGACTGCACCCACGCTTCACATCGGGCACGCGATCACGCTTCGCAAACTTCGTCATTTCCAAGACCTTGGGCATCATGTGATCTTTTTGATCGGGGATTTCACGGCGCGCATTGGAGATCCGACTGACAAAACTGCAGCAAGAGCACAGCTAACTGAAAAGGAGATTAAAAAAAATTTGAAAGCATATAAAAAACAGGCAAGCAGGTTTATTCGTTTCAGTGGTCCAAATCCTGCAAAAGTAAAATTTAATAATAAATGGTTAGGTAAGTTAAAATTTGCAGATGTTATAGATCTTGCATCCAAAATGACTGTCGATCAAATGCTTAAGCGATACATGTTTCAAAGAAGAACAAGATGGATGCGCACATGTTTTAATTGCGGAACTGATTTAATAGCCTATGATGCAGATCTTATTTTCCCAGGAACACCATTTCCTAAGATCACATGTGCTATTTGTGGTAAAGAAAATATAATTAACTCAAAAGCTGATTTAATTGAACCTACAAGGCAACCAATCTACATCCATGAATTTATGTACCCACTCATGCAAGGATATGATTCAGTCGCACTCGACGTGGATGGAGAAGTCGGTGGCAACGACCAACTCTTCAACATGATGGCAGGACGTACTCTACTCAAGTCCATCAAGGACAAAGAAAAGTTTGTGATCACGATGAAGCTCCTTGCGGATGCAAACGGCAAAAAGATGGGTAAATCAGAAGGGAACATGATCGCGCTCTCAGATGACCCCAAAGATATTTATGGCAAAGTGATGTCGTGGACTGACGGTATGATCGTGAGTGGATTTGAACTCTGTACTGACTACACACCCGCACAAGTTGCAGTGGTGTCTGATGAACTTGCAAAGGGTATCAATCCACGCGATCTCAAAATGCGCCTCGCATTTGAAATAGTGAAATCTATCGCAGGAGATATGGAAGCAAAGGCTGCCGAAGAAGCATTTGTGGCGACATTTCAAAAGAAGGAGAGTGTCGAGGCAGTAGAAGTGAATGGAAATAACAGAACACTTGAGCATGTATTGGTACAAGAAGGTATTGTGTCGTCAAACGGTGAAGTGCGCAGACTCGCAGAAGCAGGGGCTATTTCAAACTTTGACTCCAAAGAAGTACTGACACTTCATCAGGTAAAGTCCGTCGCACTTCCTAGTACGTACAAGATCGGCAAAAATCGTTTTGTAAAAGTATTACTCTAGTGCACGACTACAATCCGAGATTCTTTTTCATTGCATCTTCCCACGGCTTTTGGAGATAGGTCACGATCAAGAATGAGGGGAGGAAGAGAAGTGAAAGTACGACAAAGAGCGCGAAATTGAGTATCGCGAGCAGTACTGTCTGGAGGATGTCGAGCGCTTGATCCATGTGAGCGTATCCTACCCCAGAGCGTGTATTTTGCAAAAGTGCACGGGTGTGGTGTACAAACGGCCGCACTGTGGTGTCGTGATATAGTGATAGGACGTATGACTATTGTACTTACTGGTGGATCGGGATTTATCGGGACCCAGCTCGCCCGCAAACTCCTCGCACTCGGCGACACCGTCGTCGTAGTCGATCTGAGGCCCCCTGTATTTACCCACGAGCATCTCTTTTATATCCAATGCGACATCACGGCATCCCAGCTTCCGTTCAACGTCCTTGAGCACACCGATGCAGTGATCAACCTTGCCGGCGCACCCATTAGCGAAAAGTGGACACAGGCGCACAAGCAAGAGATCTATGACTCGCGCATCATGAGCACCCGTCATGTGGTCGAGAGTATGCGTGGCGCCGCGAGCAGGCCTACGATCCTCATCAATGCATCTGCCGTCGGGTACTATGGCGAGCGCGGCGATATCGAGCTCACTGAGCACGCACCCAAAGGCGCGGGATTTCTTGCAGATGTCGTCAGTGACTGGGAGTTTGAAGCGCGCAAGGCCGAAGAGTTTGGCACCCGCGTCGTGTGCATCCGCACGGCGCCCGTGGTCGGACACGGCGGTATGCTTGCGCAAATCCGAAAGACGGCGAAGTTTGGATTTCTTTTGGCACTTACCAAGAAACTTTTTTGGCAAGCGTGGGTGCACGAAGACGACATCGTCAACGCGTACCTCTTTGCGCTCCAGACCTCGACACTCCAAGGTCCAGTCAACGTTGCCGCTCCCGACATGGTGACGCATGAGTCTTTTATGCACACCCTTGGATCAGTTATCAAACGTCGAGTACTCGGAGTGGTGCCTAGGTTTTTGGCACGGATCAAGTACGGAGACCTCCTTGCCGAACTTACCAAAAGCCAGAAAGTCAGCCCCAAGCTTCTCATCGACAAAGGATTTGTCTTTCAGTACCCGACACTTCGCGAAGCGCTTGTAGATGCAACTACAGAGGAATAATGAAACGCATCGATATCACAACTGACGGCTGGGACGACTACGAGCTCATCGATAGCGGAGAGGGCAGAAAGCTTGAGAGGTTTGGAAGTGTCGTACTCGACCGACCCGACCCACAGGCACTGTGGCACAAAGACGCTGCCCAAAGGTGGTTTGATGCTCAAGCGCAATTTCTCTGGGCTGACAAAGGCGAGCGGTGGAAGCTTGCAGGTGGTACACTCGAAGTCTGGCAGATTGCGCGCGGCGATATGAAGCTTGAGCTTTCACTGAAAGGATTTAAGCATGTCGGTATCTTTCCCGAACACGCGCATCAGTGGGATGAATTAGTAAGTCTTGGAAAAAAGAATGAAGGACTGAAAATGCTTAACCTGTTTGGATACACCGGAGCTGCAAGTGTGGCAGGTGCACTTGCCGGTATGGAGGTGACCCATGTCGATGCATCAAAGTCGACGATCGAGACTGTGAAGAAGAATGCTGAGCTCTCAGGACTCCCCACAGAGGCGCTTCGTACAATATGTGAAGACGCACTTCGTTATGCCAAGAGATTGGTCGCACGAGGAGAGCAGTTTGACGTGATCGTCATGGACCCACCGGCCTTTGGTCGTGGCCCCAAGGGAGAAGTCTGGAAGATCGAAGAGTCGCTTCTCGAACTCGTTTCACTGTTGCCACAATTGGTTTCACCAAACGCAAAGCTTGTGATACTCAATGGGTATGCGTCAGGGTATAGCGCGCGAACGTTTGGAGAATTGCTAAGTGATGCGTTTGGTAAAGAGAATGTTTCATACGGAGAGATTGCGATCGAGAACAATACTCGACTTCTTACAACCGGTATCTATGCCGCGTGGCGCGCGTAATGTACAATAGATTTTTATGCCCAAATACACTCCCACATACGACCCCAAAAAGGACTTGCAGGTGAAGCGTGGGATCAACGGCCTTGGGCTCTTTGCTAAGGTCCCGATCAAGAAAGGTGACTGCGTGATCGAATACTTTGGTGAAGTCATCACGGCAGCTGAGGCAAACCGACGCGGCGGACGATACCTCTTTGAGACCTCTGCCAATCGCCATATCGACGGCACGACTCGAGCAAACATCGCCCGCTACATCAACCACTCCTGCCGCCCCAACTGTGAACCTGATACATCCGCTGGACGTGTCTACATTTCTGCGATCAAGAATATAAATCCTGGTGATGAGCTCTGTTACGACTATGGCAAGGAGTACTGGAACGAGTACATCAAACCCAAGGGCTGCCTCTGTCCGAAGTGTACTGAGAAAAGAAAAACCACCGCATAGTGCGGTGGTTTTGTTTAGCGTTCGTCGTACCCAAGTTCTTCGTAGATATGGTTAGATATATCTTTAAAATCGTCATCATACGTTCCGTACAAACCTTCTTCACCCTCTTTTGCAAATGCCTTTCCAAATTTTTCTTCATTCGGATCTTCTTCTATAGAATCAACAACATCCTCAGGGTCTATATCTACTATGTCGCTCCCATCGATATTTTTTGGTGTAAAACCATCGAGCTCTTCTTCGTCGTATTCTTTTTCCGCCATGAATTAAGAAATAAATTAAATATTTTTATAATAGTAATGCATCTAGTTGTATCAAATACTGTTTTCCTTTGCAAGGGGATCTTTTCTATCTTGAAAGACTGTTGACGCGCAGTGTTTCTGCGGCAGCAAAACCAAGCGCGATTGCGTCGATTTCATCATCGATTTTCCCGTTGATATCGAGCTTGAGCGTGAGCGCTACCATCTTTTGGACCTGCTCTTTGGAGGCGTTTCCGACACCTGTCATCGCCTGTTTCACTTCTTGGGGCGAAAGTTCGAGCAGGGGAAGGCTGTGAAGGCCTGCAAGGAGCACGATCACTCCGCGGGACTCTGCTACCTTAATCGCAGTCTTTTTGTTCACAGAAAAAAACAGCGTCTCGAGCGCGAGATGCGTCGGCTGCCATTTTTGTATCACAGTAGTTACACGATCATACACATCACGCAGGCGCTTTTCCTGGAGATCTTTCTTATTGGTCTCAATGCATTCTGAATGCAGAAGCTCTGACGGCCGCCCCTGCTTCACAATGGCGACGCCGACGCGGTCGTATCCGGGGTCTATGGCGAGGATGAGATTCATAGAAGTTGAGTATACAGTAACGGGCCAGGTGCAAAAAATAATTTTTAAAAAATGTGTTCGGAATTTTTTAAAAATTATTTTTTGCACCTGGCCCTAGAGACTATTTGTCGAGATACTCTCTCCCTTTCTCAGTCAGTACTCTTCCTCTCGGAGTGCGTTCGATGAGGCCAAGCTGGATGAGATAGGGCTCCACGACATCTTCGATCGTTCCTTCATCTTCGCCAGTCGCTGCGGCGAGATTCTTCACACCAGTCGGACCACCACCAAACTTCTCTTTGAGTGTGCGGAGTATTTCGATGTCGCTTTTGGAGAGACCATGGTCATCAAGTCCCAGAAGTGTAAATGCTTCTTTTACTGATTCTTCGGTAATTTCTTTTTTGTGCATTTGTGCATAGTCGCGCACACGACGAAGCAAGTAGTTGGCGATGCGGGGGGTTTGACGAGAGCGTCCGGCGATTGCATCAAGCTCGCTCTGGGGAAGAGAGATGTCGAGGATGGATGCAGAGCGCGCGAGGATCGTCGAGATTTCTTCGGGTGTATAAAACTCAAGTCGGAATGCGCCGCCTGAGAAACGCGTGCGAAGCGGGGCAGAGAGCATGCCAAATCTGGTCGTTGCACCGACAAGCGTAAATGGCGGCAGATCAAGCTGCACGGTGCGCGCAGAGGGACCCTTGCCGATCATGATGTCCATTTTGCCGGTCTCCATGACGGGATAGAGGACCTCCTCGATGGCTTTGTTGAGACGGTGGATCTCGTCGATAAAGAGCATGTCACCCGGCTTGAGGTTGGTCAGTATTGCTGCAAGGTCACCGACACGCTCAATCGCAGGCCCTGACGTCACGCGCAAGTTTGCACCGACCTCCTTTGCGATCACGTGTGCAAGCGTGGTCTTCCCAAGTCCTGGTGGGCCATAAAAGAGGATGTGTTCGGGCGCATGACCGCGACTTTTGGCAGCACCGATCAAGATACTGAGGTTCTTTTTGATCTGAGACTGACCGATGTAATCGTCAAATGTACCCGGACGCAACACAGTATCAGAGAACTGATCATCGCGGGGAATATTTGGGGTAAGTGGGGGGATGCTTGACATATTTATTATATATGCTATCATGTGACTAGACATATATATTCTACCTTAAGAAGGCACTAATCTCTAAGCAGTCAGCCCATGTGGTTCTAGGTTTACGCGCAGGACGTTCTGGTTGCGACTGGGGCCATCCTACAACTATTCTTTACTTATATCTTTTTAATTTATAAGGACTGTTTAGAGATTAGTGCTTTTTTAAATACTATTTTGAACTTTTAAAAAATAAAAAATGAAACATAATTTCCCGTCATACGAAATTGTCGCCAGTGATATATCAATACTGGTGGGTAAAAAACTTTTTGTAAGATTTGCTTTCTCTATAGCTGGTGACGATGAATTCCATTTACAAGAGGACTGTTTTGTTATTAAACACGTAGCTCATGATTGTGGTGAAAAAGAAATTTTCATTCAGCAAAAAGTGGCAAGTTTCGAAGTAGGGGAAGAATCGTATACGTTAGGGTTTCGAATTTCAGAAAAGAAGGGTCTTCAATTCTGGTATTCAGAAGGGGAGGATAATTCCGATAAGAAACTTGATGAAGGAAAAACAGAAATCAAACTTATCTAAAAAGAACAAAGAGCCTTTATACGGCTCTTTTATTTTTCATACAAATCGACAACACTCTTCACCTCCTCAAAGTCAGTCTTTCCTTGGAGGATCTTGATCAGTCCATCTTCTTTCATATCAAGTGTGCCTTGTGCATCCGCGATCTTTTTGATCTCGCGTTCGCTGGGGGATTCCACGATTATTTTTTCAATATGTTCGTCAGTCTGGATCACTTCAAATATACCGATACGCCCTTTGTAGCCAGTGTTGTTGCACTGCGCACAGCCTTTTGCGGCCCAGAGCTTTTCAGTATCTTTTGTTACACCAAACTGTTCCATATTTTTGCCTTTGGCCACCGCTTCATTCCAAATTGTTTCGATCAACGTCTTTTCTTCGGGGGTTGTCGCACGTTCTTCTTTGCAGTGTGGACACAGTGTGCGCACGAGACGTTGCGCGATAGAGAGTGAGAGAGCTGATACCAAGATCTTGGGATTTACATCGAGATCAATGAGACGGGGGATCACACCTTGGGCGTTGTTGGTGTGGAGTGTCGAGAAGACGAGGTGACCCGTGAGTGCAGACTCCACCGCGATCTTTGCGGTCTCAGGATCGCGGATTTCTCCGACCATCATCACATCGGGATCTTGGCGAAGTGCACTACGCAACCCTTCGAGGAAGGTATACCCCTTTTTGTGATCGACTTGGGTCTGTGTGATGCCGGCGAGGTGGTACTCGATCGGGTCTTCGATAGTAATGATTTTGATTTCAGGGGAGTAGATCTTTTGGAGGAATGCATAGAGTGTTGTCGTCTTGCCGGACCCGGTCGGACCCGTGAGCAGGATCATGCCGTTTGGCTTACGGATTTCTCTCATAAAGATATCAAACATCGGCGGAAGGATGCCGAGATCTTCGAGTCCCACTCGTATGGATTTGGGATTAAGTATTCGGAGCACGATAGACTCGCCATACGCACCAGGGATGAGCGAGGTACGGAAATTGATCTCGACCTCCTCGGTACCTTTGTCAGTCTTTTGAGTCATAAATGCACTAAAGCGCCCATCTTGGGGATTGCTTGAGATCGTGAGCTTGAGACCTGAGAGAAGCTTGATGCGGGTATTGAGTTGTTTGTATGTTGCACCAGTCACCGTAGTGATGATGCGGAGCACCCCATCCAGACGAAATCGCAATTCCACTGCTTCTTCCATGGGTTCGATATGTACGTCAGATGCGCCAATACCGATTGCTGCTCCAAGTATCACCTCAAGTACTCGTGAGAGGTGGTGGGTCTCATCCTCATCCGTTAGCGCTCCTTGTATTTCTGATACCGCATCTTCGATGTTGTTGACCTTTTCGGCAAGTTCTGCGAGTACGTCTTGGGAGATATCGAGCCCTCCGGCACGGCTCCTGGTCGCAAACGAGAGGTCTTCGTATCGGCTCCATACCTTGGATATGCTTGCCTCGCTCGCCATCACCATCTCTACGTCATACCCCTTTGCTTCGAGCATGTCCTTGGCACGCAGTGCGCCATCGGCGATAGGAGAGCGGACTGCCAGAGATACCCTTTTGCCGACGAGCTTGTACGGAGCGACGTCGAGTGCTCGCGCATCCTTCTCTTCGAGAAGTCTGATCGCATCGTTGTCGATGGGGAGCGCCTTGAGGTCGACCGAAGGGACGCCGTAGCGACTAGTCGCGAGCATGGCGACCAAGCCTTCCTCCTCCTCACCGCGGAGCTGGTCGTAGCGCTTTTGCTGTTCTTCTTCGTCAAAGTGAACCATAGGTGTCTACAGTATAGCCCAAAACCCCCAAAATACGCCCTAAAATGGGCACTTTTTGGTCCATCCGCCACCCTAGATTGCCCGAGGGGTGGGTAGTTGACAAAAGATGAGAGATATGCTAATATAAAGAAAAATCGTAAACAAAATTTTTAAACCGATAAATTTAAAAACTATGGCTCTTTCAAAACTAAAGTCAGTATTTGTGTTGCTTATCGTAGCACTAACTGCAAACGCACAAAATGATCCGTTTATGGATTGGGGTGGAGATCCTCCTCCTGCTGAAACAGTAACAAAAGCAAACATTATCAGTGGCCTTAAATCAGTAATGCAAGGACAATTGCCCGCTGGGGCAGATCCTAAAAAACACACAGTGCATTGCACTCGTGAAAACTTCATTAGTGTCATCAGTGAAACTGCGTACAATGAATTGCTTGCCGCGCCGGCCGAAAAAATTGAGTTTATCTTAAGTGACGGAACTGAGATAAACAACGGCATTAAGAACGGCAAAACAGTATCAACAGGCAAAACGCTTGATAAGGGCATTCCTTTGATCGCCTTTACTGCTTCAAATGGCGAACGGGTAAAGATTAAGTATGGCAATAATGGTTGTTACAATCCTCAGGGACCACTTCGTGATCCTGATGAAAGGAAAACAACCACTCCGCCACCACCGCCCCCTACACAGGCAACAAACCCTTGGCCACTTGCAGTAGTGAGTAACATTACAGCTGCACCAGCAAGAGAAATGACCGCATGGGAATATCTTGGTGCATCAGGTGTTGCTGAAGCAAAGCAATTGAATGCTATGTACAACGGTGTCGCCATCTTTAAAGACGGCGTATCAACCGGTGCATCGCTTAAAACTTGTTGTGGAAATAGCAATATAACCACAACGATTCAGCAGCCAGCAATACAAACTATTCAGCCGGCGTACATACCACAAGTTTCAACACAGACAGTTGTGGTAAAGGAAGGTGGTTCAAACTTTTGGGGTATGTTTGCAGGAAGTGCGCTCGGTACACTGGGTGGAACACTGCTCGGGAATGCGATTAATGGAAATAGGGGTAATGCTTACATTTACCAATATCCAATCTATCAGCAGCCTATTCAGCAAGGATTTAATTACACAAACTTAAATCCTCCGCAGCAGCAAGTGTTCAACAACCAGCCGATTGGCGAACCTCAGTGGAACACCAGCCAGCTCAACGGAACGCTTTCGTTTGGACAGGGTGGAAACCCGTTGTAAACTGACTTTAACAGTACCCTTCAAAGGATTGGTGGTCCACCATCAATCCTTTTATTCTTTAGTACTTCAGGCTCCATGCCCGGATTTGGAGTACTAAAGAGTAATTAGTCGATATTTAATCGAAATAACGTATATATTTATGAACAAATTTATTATTACAGCTCTCGCAGCACTTACACTCACCTTTGGTGTGTCTATTTCGCATGCACAGGCTGCATGTACACTCACTCGTTTTTCTGCCTCTCCAACAAGTGTTGGATACGGAGGAAGTTCAACAGTTACCTGGGCTACGAGTGGCTGTGACACGGTGTCTATTACGCCGGCACAGTACCCAGACAACCGTCCTCCATCAGGAAGTACGGGGACCGGTCCGCTTACGCAGACCACTACATTTACTGCTATTGGTCACACCTATTCGGGAAGCGTCAGTAATGCGCTTAGTGTTACCATTACCGTAACCGGCAATGGTGGTACTACGCCGACCACTAGTTGTAAGCCGCTTTCGTTTACTGCACAGGAATACACTGTACAGGAAGGAGAAGGAACAGTGCTTCACTGGGATACCCAGGGTTGTGATCATGTAGCGATCCATCCTGCAGACTATCCAGGAGACCGTCCTCCTTATGGAAGTATTTCAACTGGTGCAATTTTGCACACGACTGAATATACACTCACTGCATATTATGCAGACGGACGTATTGGTGGCCAACGGTTTCTTACGATCAACGTAGGTGGATCAAATAACAACGGGAACAGTTGTCAGATTGATAGCTTTACTGCAGACGATACTACTCTTGATGAAGGGGACTCAACCGACCTCAATTGGCGTACGACTGGCTGTGACTATGTCGACATTGATTCAAATGATCGTGATTTCAACAATCTCGACACAGATGATTCTGTTTCAGTAAGTCCTGACAGTACGACTACTTATACGCTTCGCGCGTATGATGTAAATGGCAATCTTGGCGATACTGATACAGTGCGCATCAACGTTGATGAACAAAACAATGACCAGTGTTACATCGATAGCTTCTCTGCAAGTCCTTCGAACATTTCGCAGGGCAACAGCTCAACGCTTCGTTGGAACACTTCAGGAGACGTAGACTACGTTACCATTAGCAATTTCTCAGGAAATCGCAGTGAAGACGGATCGCTCTCTGTAAGTCCCTATAGTACGACAAGTTACACGCTTCGCGCGTACTGTAACAACGGCGACAGCCGCACGCAGTCAACGACCGTGTACGTAAACCAAGTAGATCAGTCATCTGCACCACAGGCGATCACGACTATTGCAAATGTATTGAATGGTACCCAGGCTCGCCTCAATGGTATTGCGATTCCGCATACTACGACAGGCAGCACCACTGCGTGGTTTGAATGGGGAGTCGGAGGGAATTATCCCAACCGTACTACCTCACAAAACATTTCGCTTGGCGTAAACTCATACCCATACAGCGATACCCTTTCGGGCCTCACTGCAGGGGTGACGTATACCTATCGTGCAGTAGTGCAGAACCAATACGGTACTGCCTACGGTGCACCGGCATCATTCCGTACTTCTACTCCATCACCAGTACCTGTCGTACGGAATACCGTTCGGAATGTAGTGGTAGCCCAGAGCGCAGCCTCACTTCTCGAACTCCGAGTAGAAAGCAACTACGATCGCATGTGTGTAAACGGTCTCATCGACTACACTATTAGTTACAAAAACATTTCAAGTCAGACGCTTGAAAACGCAGTATTGCAGTTTACCAACCCAACTGAGATCACGTATCTCACGGCATCTCGCGGCAACTACGACGTAGTAACCCGCACGATGACGATTGCGCTTGGCAATGTTGCACCAAATGAGCAAGGATTTATCACGGTACACGCTCGTATCAACGATACGGCAGTCCGCGGCAACCTTGCAGTCGCAACTGCATCAGTGGTGTATACAAATAGTAAGACCCACGCACAAGAAGACGCAACTGCATATTCATTGATCACCGTATCAAATGATTGTCCAAATGGACTCGGTGCAAGTACGTTTGGATTTGGATCATTCCTTCCCAACACCTTGCTCGGATGGTTGCTCTTGATCCTCGTTATTCTCGCTCTTATCGTATTGGCTCGACAGTTCCAAAAGAAACCGTCAGCATAATGCACCTACGCAAAAACCCCTCATATGAGGGGTTTTTGTATGTGTGATATGATCCCGCTATGGAAATAACGTATACAGAACACGATACACAAGCTGTTGCCCAAAAGCTTTTGGCAATGCTGGAAAACGGTCCTATTGCAACCATAGTTGGTCTCTCTGGAGATTTGGGCGCTGGCAAGACGACACTTGTGAAAGCTATTGCAGAAATTCTTGGAGTAAAAGAAACTATCACCAGCCCAACATTTGTGATTGCAAAATACTACAGAACTCGAGATCCAAAATTTACGGATCTTATTCATATAGATGCATATCGTATTGAAGATCCAAAAGAGTTAGAAGTGTTGGGGTGGGAGAATATGAAAAAAGAACCAAACACCCTCATTGTGATTGAATGGCCAGAGAGGGTGGAGGAGTTATTACCAGGAGATGTAAAAAGGTTTGAGATTACGCATCAAGGAGAAGAGCGATCAATAAAGAAGATATAGATTGACATTTCGATGCAAAGTAATAGATTATAGAAAAAACATATGGAAATAGAAATAAAAGTTCGAATAGAAAAAGGTGATAACCTCAAGCAATTTCTTGAAAGAGAAGGAACAAAAGCATATATCAACAAACAGGTAGATGAGTATTATACTCCAGCCCATGAAGATTTCACTGCTGTAGATCCAGTGATTGAATGGCTCCGTCTTCGTGATAGCGATGGGAAATTCTCTATAAACTACAAACATTGGCATCATGAATCTGATGGAAGAAGTCATCACTGCGATGAGTACGAGACAAAGATAGACAATATAGAAAGTCTTAGAAGTATTCTCACCGCACTGGATTTCAAACATCTGGTAACGGTCAATAAGCTTCGCTCGGTGTGGAGCTACAAGGAGTATGAAATCTCACTGGATAACGTCGAACAGCTCGGATCCTTTGTTGAAATAGAATACAAAGGAAATACTGACGATGTAGTACCGAGTGAGATAACTGAACAAATGCTTGCTTTCTTGAATGAGCTTGATTGTGGCGAATTACAAAGAGATTTTAGAGGGTATCCATATCTCCTACTGGAAATGAAAAAATAGGAATTAGGACAGGTCGTATATGCGACCTGTTTTCTTTTATTGAAAGTAGCAAAAGTCTCTCTGGGGTAGTACAGTAAGAGCATATGGTAAAGGCAAAAGCAGTGGAAAATGGGCATAAGACATTGGTTATCCTCGACGCACACGCGATTATTCATCGTGCGTACCATGCGCTCCCGAGCTTCTCAAACACCCAGGGCGTGCCGACGGGGGCACTCTACGGGATCGTCTCGATGCTTATTCGTATCGTCGAAGACCTTAAACCTGACGCCATCGTTGCGGCGTACGACCTCCCGAAACCGACCTTCAGACACCTTGCATACGACGACTACAAAAAAGGGCGAGTCAAGGCAGATGATGACCTTGTCGCGCAGATCAAGACCTCGCGCGCGCTCTTTGAGGCGTTTGGGATCGAGTGTCTCGACGCAGAAGGGTTTGAGGCAGATGATGTGATCGGCACGCTTGTGGAGCAATACAAGAAAGACAAGAATGTAAGTATCATCATTGCGTCAGGCGATATGGATACGCTCCAGCTCGTCGATGGTACGCGGGTGAAGGTGTTTACGCTCAAAAAGGGCCTCACTGACACCGTGCTCTATGATGAGGCAGGAGTGCGTGCTCGCTATGGATTTGATCCGCTCCAGCTCGTCGACTACAAGGGTCTCCGGGGTGACCCGTCTGACAACATCATCGGCGTGCCAGGGATTGGCGAGAAGACTGCAACGAGCATCATTACTACATTTGGATCAATCGAAAAGCTCTACGATGCACTCGACAGTGATGATCCCAAACTCAAAGATGCAGGGCTTACTCCGCGCGTAATCGGCATTCTCAAGGAGCACAAGGACGATGCATTCTTCTCAAAGACGCTTGCGACGATCCGTAGGGACGCACCAGTGACATTTGCTATTCCAGACAAACCCTACAAAGAAATCGTGCAACAAGAAAAGGTGATGGAGAAAGTATCGGAATATGAATTCAGAAGCCTTGTACCTCGCCTCAAAAAACTCTTTGCATTTGAAGAAGAGCATACTGGTCCGACCGAAGAGATCGATGAAGACCTGCTCAAAGAGGCATCAGTTGCACTCTGGGTGCTGTATTCCGAAAATACCAATCCTAGCTATGAGGCGATACTTGAGCGCACACGCAAAAAGACGCTTCGTGAAGCGTATGATGCAATCCTTGCTGAGTTGAAAAAAAAGAACTCGTTCGATATCTTTGAAAAGATAGAAAAGCCGCTCATGCCCATTATCAAAGACATGCAAGCATGGGGTATCACGATCGATCGCGCGTACTTTGAGAAGCTGCGCGAGACGATGAAGGAGAAGCTTGCACGCATCGAACAAGAAGTGATCGAACTCACTGGAGAAACGCTCAACCTCAATTCTCCCAAGCAGCTCTCCGAACTCTTGTTCAATAAACTCGGCCTCAAACCCAAAGGCAAGCAAAAGGCGAGCGGTGCATATACGACCAATGCTGAGACACTCGAAGGATTGGTCGACGAGCATCCTGTCGTCGCAAAAATCCTCGAGCATCGCGAAGTGCAGAAGCTCCTCAGTACGTATGTCGAGGCGCTCCTTGAATGTGCAGACGAGCACGACGTCGTGCATTCGACCTTTCTCCAACACGGTGCAGCAACGGGGAGATTTTCGTCCACCAACCCCAATCTCCAAAACATCCCGATCAAGGGCGAAGGGGGAGCTGAGGTGCGCCATGGATTTGTGGCGCGCCCCGGACATGTGTTTGTCGGCAGTGATTATTCACAAATCGAGCTTCGCGTGCTCGCCATGCTCTCAGGAGATGTGGCACTTATCGAGACATTTCAAAAGGGTGAAGACATTCATGCGCGCGTAGCTGCAGGAATGTTTGGGGTGCCGGTGGATCAGGTTACAAATGATATGCGTCGCAAGGCCAAGGTGATCAACTTCGGCATCCTCTACGGCATGGGGGTCTCTGCGCTCCAAAAGAATCTGAAATCCACGAAGCAAGAAGCGATGGAATACTACGCAAAGTACTTCGAGACATTTCCGACCATTGCCGCATATCTCGAAGGCACCAAAACCTTTGCCAAAGAACACGGGTATACGGAGACGATGTTTGGGCGACGGAGATATTTCCCCGGTATCACAAGCGCGGCGCCATTTATGCGCGCCTTTGCGGAGCGTATGGCGGTCAATGCTCCCATCCAGGGGACGAACGCCGACATCGTAAAGATTGCGATTGCGCTTATCGATACTGATCTGCGTGCAGCGGGACTCATCGACCAGGTGCACCTCATGCTGCAGATCCACGATGAGCTTGTGTATGAAGTCGAGGAGTCGGTCAAGGAGAGGGCAGAGGCAATCATTGTGGCAGCGATGGACGATGTCTTTGCGCGAAGCCCCATACCGGTGGCAGAGGCGACGGTCCCGCTTGCAGTCTCGACCGGATCCGGACACCGGCTTGATGAGCTCAAATAAGTCTATACAATAGCAGTATGACTACTACCCCCAAGGTCCACACAACGCTCGCTCGCTCCTACCTCGTCTACTTTGTCTGCAGTATCGTGGGGCTCTTTGGGGATACCCTCATAGGATTTGATATTGCACTCTTGTATGCCCATACAATTGCGCTCATATGTTTTGGGCTCGGGGCAGTGCTCATCGGGTGGGCGCAGTATACGTCTCGGCATGCGCACCAAGAGCCGGGGAAGCCATACTTTCTCAAGGGTCCATACCGATATATGCGCAATCCTACACATCTCGGGATAGTGGTGCTGGTGCTTGGCTACACAGTGGTTAGTGGATCAGTCATCTTTTGTGTGGTGACACTTGTGGGCTACCTCATATCTAATATCTTTTTTAAGCAGTATGAGTTGCTCCTTACGGAGTCGTACGATGGCGTATACGCAGATTATCAATCCAAGGTTCCCAAAATTTTCTAATGCTTTGTGTAGTAGTCGGTGACAATCACAGAGAGCGCACCCAGACAATCGACGCACTGCTGCCCACAGAAGGCGAGGTCTTTGTCTTTGATGAGACGATGGGGACAGTGGGCGACCTTGAGCAGTATCTGTACCCCTCGCTCTTTATGAGCGCGCCGCCGGTGATCCACGCAAAGTATATGCTTGCAACTGAGCCGCTTGATCCTTCATTTGTCAGGCAGCTTCTTGCAAGTCCGACACTTTTTATCTTTGAAGAAATAGAACTTCCTGCGCCACTGGTTACCGTATTTAAAAAACAAGGAGCAGTGATCCACGCTCAAGAAAAGACTAAGACTATAAAAAAAGATGCAGATATCTTTGCCGTGACCGGCGCACTTATGGCAAGTGACAAAAAGAAACGCTGGATGATCTATCGTGAAGCAATCACGCAGCATCCGATCGAAGCGATTATGGGCATACTCTACTGGAAAGTCCGCGATATGGCGCTCAAAAATCCCAAAGAAAAAGCTGTGCATTTGAAACTCTATCGCGAATTACTTAATGCACATGCACGAGCATGGGAGAGTGGGACGCCGCTTGAGCTTGAGATCGAGAAGGTGCTGCTTATGCAATAAAAAGCTCCCGAAAAAGGAGTTTTAGAATGTGCTACTTGGAGTAGGCAAAATAATTTGGTATTGAGCTCCAAGTAGCACCGGTCGTAGTTTACGTAGGGTGTAGTAATAAAGTACAGTCTCTATTTAGTATAGACCTTTTATACCGTTCGACAACTTATTTGGATGAATATCGTCTTGCAAGGAGGGTAAGAAGAATCCCTGCAGTAAGTACGGTCAGTGACATCACTTGGATCGTGATATATCCAAATTCATAGACGTAGCGGACGTTGCAGGAGACACTCGCGGCACCACAGACGTCGATACCGGTCGGAAAGACATCGATGACGATGTGAAAGAGTGCGACTACTGCGCCGATGAGAGAAAGGGTGAGGACTTGTGTTTGGAGGAGCTTGCTCGTGCGGAGGTTTGCAGTCCATGCGAGGATGGCGATCGGGATAATCGCAATGCGCTGGTACCAACACAGGAGGCACGGCTCATATCCAAAGCCGTATTGGTACACAAAGCTTATCAGTGTCGCTAGTCCAAAGATACTCGCAGTGATGAGTCCCGCATGCTGTGCGACAACTTTCACAAAGGGAGCCTTCGTGATCCATCCGATGAGGATGATAATGATGGCGATTTGGAGTGCGATGATACCGAGAGAAGCAAGGGTTGTAAACAGAGTGGTAACCATATTACTTCGCGTTTGCCGCGTCGAGTGCGGTGGTACAGTTTGTCTTTGTCGCAAGCTCTTCGAGGGTGCGCTCACCGCCGAGGCGGGCACCATCTGCAAATTCCCAGGTCGGATAGCCTTCTACTTTGGCATCAGTGCAGATCTGTAGCTGCCCTTTGCCACTTGGTTGGGAGCACTCGATGTACGGGAGCTTCTTGGCGGCCTTCCCAAACATTGCCTTGGTCGCCTGGCAGTGCGGGCACCAAAACGCGCCATAAAACTTCGCCCCGCTATCTGCGATACATTGCGCAACTTCATCATACTTGCCTGGTTTCTTGGCCTGCACTACCAACAGCGACACAAGTCCTCCCACTATTACAACGACTACAACAATCCAAACTATTTTTTTCATATATCAACGGTATCGTGTGTGCGTGATTTTTGCAAGCTATCGATTGTGTACCTGTGCCCCTAGCAGGGCTCGAACCTGCGACCGTCTCCTTAAGAGGGAGCTGCTCTACCAACTGAGCTATAGAGGCGTATTGCAATTTGCAGCCAAAACTATACCATGCGCCATATATGAAATCAAATGAGCGCATACTTATCGTCCACGATATCCGAAGTGCGCAAAACGTCGGCTCACTCTTTCGCACGAGTGATGCGGTAGGGATTACCAAAGTCTATCTCTCAAGTATATGCCCACTCCCACTCGATCGCTTTGGTCGTCCGCGAAGCGACGTCGCCAAGACTGCGCTTGGGGCAGAAAAGACTATCGCATGGGAAGTCTATACAGACATTGCAACGCTTATTACCACACTCAAACGTGAGCAAGTGCAGGTAGTCGCAATCGAACAGTCCCCGAAGTCAGTAGATTACAAAACCATCACCATCGATGGATCTGTTGCATTTGTGCTCGGCAATGAAGTTGATGGCTTGCCACACGAAGTACTTAACCTCTGTGATGTCGTCGCTGAGATCCCGATGAAGGGAAGCAAAGAGTCGCTCAATGTCGCCGTTGCAGCGGGGGTGGCACTCTTTGGAATGCTGGGGGTTTAGGGCCTCGTCCTATCCTTCAGCTCTTCAAGGGTATAGATACGACCGCTTTCGATCGGAGCGGGCTGCTCGAGGAAGGGGTGGGTGCGGTTGACTTGGATGCGGTCAGGACCGCCAGTGATAAACCAGCCGAGCCACAGGAGCGCAAGGAGGACCAGGAACCATTTGAGCTCTTCGTTCATATGGAGAGTATAGCTGACTTTTGACAAACGTGTAGAGAGGCGTAGTATGGAGAAAAATATTCTTTATGAAAAAAACACTAATCAACACTCGCGGTTTGCAAAAAGCAAACCAGCATATCCTTGCATTTATTGATAAGTATGAAAAAAGAGTACTACCTCTTCCGTTTCTTTCAAATCAATTAAACAGCGAAACATTTTTCACACCACTTAGTGAGTCAAGCTTTTTTTCACAACATGATTGTAAGCATCCTATTTTAAAGGATCTTACTTTTTTGGGACAAGCACTTACGCTGCTTTTAAATGAAAAAGGAGTGATCCCCTCAAGAATCATATCTCTACAGGCTTTGTATAATCTCCAGCGGCAAAAGCTAAAAGAATACGAAAAACTGCAGAAGCATTTTGTTGAGCTGCCAGTTGGGGATATTCTCCACTATTCCTTAATTGAGCCGGTATTGATCGTTCACAACATTTCTCCTGAAACAGTTTTTGGCAATCCTGTGTATAAGAAACTTTGTAAAGAAGACCCTATAGTTGGAAAATACAATCACATTTGTCATTTCAAATGGTGTATTGAAAACTACAAAGAAATTCTCAAAAACTAAAAGCGTAACTGCCCCACATTCGGGGCAGTTTTACTTTTTCAACAACTGCAGCGCTTGCGTAATTTGCTTCTCAAGTACAACTTCAGGATCGATCGACGGAAGCACTGCACGGATGTCGTGCTCTTTGAAGCCGAGCGAGAGGAGGGCTTCGACGAGGTCGCTTCCGCCGGCGTGTTCGGTAGCGGCAAATCCAGCGAGTTTGTCTTTGAGGTCGATGATGACTTTCTCAGCGGTCTTTTTGCCGATGCCAGGGACGAGCGAGACTGCCTTTGCATCGCCTGTGCGGATCGCGCGGACGAGCTCGCTCATCGGATACATCGTGAGCATGTGGAGCGCCGTCTTGGGTCCGACACCAGAGACCGATATGAGATGCATAAAGAGCGCCTTCTCCTGCATGTCCTGAAACCCATAGAGCTCGTGGGCGTCTTCGCGAATGACGAGATGCGTGTGCAGGAGTGCAGTGTCGCCGATAGCGTAGATGCCAGGGGTGTAGACGGCATAGGCGAGCGCTCCTGTGTCGATGACGACGCCCCTTTCAAAGAGGTCGACGACGGGTCCCTGGATGCGTGCAATCATGCACCTATCATAGCAGATCAGGGGACTCTCTTGCGAAAATGACCCGGTATGCTATAGTAGCGTCCTATATGCCAATCACACGAAATGCAAAAAAGGCCCTCCGCGTCGCTAACCGCAAGCAGGCAGTAAATGCTCGCACCAAGAAAGCGCTCAAGGAAGGCGTTAAGTCAATCGAAAAGCTCGTAAGTGCAAAAAACTGGAAGGATGCCAAGAAGTCTCTAGCAGAAGCGTACAGTGCGATCGACAAGGCTGCAAAGAAAGGAGTGATCAAAAAGAACACTGCAAGCCGCAAAAAAGCTCGACTCTCTCGAATGAGCAAAGAAAAGTAAGTAAGACCACCCGACAAGGGTGGTTTTGCTATACTTACACAATGTTATATGAATTCTACGGAGAAGAATGTCCGCACTGCCAGCGGATGCGCGAACTCACGACCAAGCTGATGAAGGAATACCCCCAGGTGCAAATACAGCGCAAGGAGGTCTGGCACGATAAGCGCAACATGGCGTTTATCAAGGAATGCGACAAAGGGGATGAGTGCGGCGGCGTGCCGTTCTTCTTCAATACTGAGACCAAGAAGTGGCTGTGCGGGGAAGTGGAGTATGAAGAGATCAAGAAGTGGGCAGGGGTGGATCGTCTTGACTAAATAGGGTTTGGGGGTAGTATGAGGGGAAAACGTACATGTATCACTATGGGAAATAATTACAGTGGGTTTTATTCTGGAAAACCAAAGCAGAAAAGCAGTGCTTGGATGTATGTCGGTGCTATTCTCGGTGCACTAACTATTATTATCGGATTTTATTTTTGGTTAGGTATCAAAGGTATTGTGGGGATTGCAATAATCGGTATGCTGATTGTAGCTGCATTTGAATACCTTCAAAAAAATAAGCCAGAAGTAATTCTAAAAGAAACGAGACAAATAATACGTGAAATAATAATTCTTATTGTATTTTTTGTTCTTACTATGGTCTGGAAAAATCACCAAGCAAAACATGCTGAACAACCACCACACAAGGTGGTTGTTTTTGTGTACCCTGGGTAGTCAGCACCTCCCCCTGTGGTCACGAGTCACTAAGTATAATTGTTCGCTTCGCTCCAATTCTACAAAGTGCTCGCGACCCCGCCTCGCGGCACTTCGTGCAACGCTCCGGCCAGCCCAAGTATGAAAAAACGCGAAGCAGTTCGCGTTTTTTCGTCTTGTGCTCTCGGTAGGAATCGAACCTACATCATAACTTCCGCAAAGTTACGTCCTATCCATTGAACGACGAGAGCATATATTTCTATTTAAAACCCGAGACGCTCCGCAATCTTGACCCCGGTAGACTCGCGCATCTGGACTTCGGGGGCGTGCTTGGCCATCTCGGTGCGGACCGCATCTGCAGTCACGCCGGCAAGCGGGAGGCTCATCATGGGGATCACGGATCCTTTGACGAGCAGTAACAGCTTATCTGGTTTCCCAGATTCGTCAATCCAAAACTGCTTGACGCGCTCCCACGGCACAACCTCCTCATTTACAGAGAAGTCTTTCTCTCCAAGTGTAATCGTGAGCATGGCAGGCTTGCGCTGCGCAAAGATAATCACTGCCCCACCGGCGATAATGAGAAATATCCCAAAGAAAATGTTGCCATAAAAGAAGCAGATCGTCGCCGCAATCCCAAACACGAGTCCTGCGTACCACAGCCAGTCGGGGTGTCGTTCCTTTTCTTCAAATTCAAGCGTGGTCCATGAGAGTCTTTCCATACGCAAAAGTGTAACACAAAACCGCAACGATCGTTGCGGTTTGCGCAAAAAGAAGTGTTACTCTTTTTTCTTGTCGAGTTTGTCGAGACCGAGCGCCTTGATCCCAAAGTACACAACTGCCGCGATGATGACGAAGTCGACGATGGTGGAGATAAATGCGCCCCATTTGATGCTCGCATTGCCGATCACGGTCATCTTGTCTGCGAGGTTTACTTTGCCAAGCGCGAGGCCGACAAGGGGATTGATAATGTTGTCCACGAGCGAGCTCACCGTCTTGCTCACTGCACCGCCGAGAATGAAACCGACCGCAAGCCCAACTACTCCCTGTTCTCGTATAAAGTCCATAAATCCTGACATCTTGCCTTTGATTGTATTCATATGCATGAGTATACCAAATATGTTGGCGGGAGTGGTTAGATGTGTTCAGAACTATAGACTGGAAGGAAATAAAAAGCAATTTGGAGTATTCAGGCATAGGAAGATTACTTGTTGCCGTTTAGCCATAAATCATCGATATGGGTTTTTGCAGTGCTGTAAGCAGAACCTTCGACTTTACTAATACTCGATGCACGGTTTCCGAGCTCGGCAAAACTATGACCCGAATGATAGATAGCATTTTCATCAACAACTATGTACCTGTCATGGGCGGTTATATTGTCATAATACTTCAACTCAATTTTATTGTTAGGATATTGTGCTGACAGAGCTTTTACATCAGTTGAAAAAGTACCGAAGAACTTATTGTTATTTTTTTGGGTCAGAAAGCAAAGTTCCATATTTGGGTTATCAATGATATTTAATTCAATAACTTCCAAGATTTCAGGTCTCAAATAAGCATCCACAAGCAACAGCTTGGTTGTTGCTTGATTGAAAATAGACCGAAGTATTCTACGTCCCTCGAAAGGAGAGTTTTCAGTAATAAAAATATCTTTACGAGGGATATGGCTTCCCAGTGTATTTATAAGTTCGGCGGTTATATTCAAAAGGGGTTCAAGTGCTTTTCTTGCTGTACCTTCCTGTACAAAAAAGCCAGTTTTGGGCATATTAATCCATGTAGGAACTGCACGTTCAATTTTGAGCTGTTCCACCTCTCCAAAATTAGGTTTCAGTTCAATCAACCTCCTTTTGCTTTCTGAAACAACCTGATGTTCTCTTTCTGATTTTAGTAAACCCTCTTTTGCCAAATCCAAAGCCGTCTGAATACCTGTATGTATTTGGTTCAGCTCATTTAGTGTTTCTTCTGGGGTCATATAGGGAAATCATACTGGAAGTAATGCTAAGAGTGAAGAACCTTTATGGAAAAATCCTATAGTAATGTAATGTATACTAATACTATGAAGACCTTATCCTCAAAAATAGGACTTTTCATCCTCATAAGTTATATCTGGATTGCCGTTTTTGGGCTCCTCCAACTCTCTCACATGTCCCATATGGGTCATGGAATGCACCCGTGCCCGTTCATGGTCGGACAACAATCGTTGTGTCCGATGGATACCGCTCATCACCTTAGCTCATGGCAAACCTTTTCGACCGCTGTATTTCCTGCTATTGAGCTTCTCGTTCTTGCAGTTCTTACTGTTGTAGTATTCAACGTATCGTTATTTTCCCCGCCACGGTTTTCATATACAAAACAACGGCAACAGCGTATTCCTATTCCGTTATATCAGACACTTTTTTCAAGGGGTATTCTTAACCCAAAGGCACCATAAAAAACTTTAGCAAATTATTAACTTTAATTTATCTAATCTTTATGGAAAACAAAAACAATGTTACAGGTATCGTTATTGTAGGAATAGTAGGCATTTTTATTGGTTGGCTTATTTGGGGACATGCAAAACCACAACAGGCGATGCAGACCATGCCTGGTATGGCACACATGATGCCAGACGGCACGATGATGGGCGGAAATACCGATATGGCTTCGATGATGGCAAGCATGAATGCAGGACTCCAAGGAAAGACAGGGGACACCTTTGACCAAGAGTTCCTTGCAGAAATGATTGTGCACCACCAAGGAGCAATTGATATGGCAAAGCTCGCACTAACCAATGCGAAACACCAAGAAATCAAAGACCTTGCACAAGCGATTATCTCTGCTCAAACAAAAGAGATAGGCGAAATGAAGCAATGGCAAAAGAATTGGTATAACCAATAGATAGAAACAAAAAGCACCCGAAAGGGTGCTTTTTGTTAATGCTTTGGATGCCGCTCAAGGAAATCCGCAATCATTGCTTTTTGTTTCTCAATAAAATCTGGTTGACCATGTTCTTCAAGGTATTTTCGTAAGAAACCAACTTCTGCTCGAAGTGCCATAAGTATTCCTTTGTCTTCACCAAAACGTTCAATAAGTTCTTTTACGAAATCTTGATATGTCATTTGAGGATTTTACCACGGGGCACTAATTGTAGTCCTCAACACTCATAGTAAAGCTGCCCATTGTGTTTGCTTCGATATAGTACTCACCACTGCCGTAGGCAACGGTCTCATCTTTGGTAGACCCCGCAGTATTCATGATGACAGTTGGGATTTTGCTATCGAGTTTGTACATATACGCCTGACACATATCACCCTTACAATCGTATTTAATCTTGAACCTGTCGCCAGTAACAGTAAATGGTTCTGATTTTTTGATACCGTTCCCAGAAAAACTAAATACTTGGTGGTAGGTTTTTGTTGTCGAAGTTTGTACCACTGGTTCCTTCGAAGTTGTACTTGATGTAGTAGATGTTTTACTACTGCCCATGTTACTGATAATCAAAAGCAATACGATGATGATACCTGTAATGCCGTACCATCTTTTGTACCAAGGTTTCTTTATTGTTTCATTCATAAATCTCTTGCTGTTTTAATCCCTCGCATAGGCATACAAAAAGCCCTTAGCCAGGCGGTAACCACGGAAGTGGCACCCATACCCGTTTCCAGGTACGACAGCAAGAGTGACCCTGACTAAGGGTTCTTTATACTCTTGCTGATTTTCGACCATATCCAGGGGTTGCCCAATGGGGTTAGGTCTCTAATAAATTGTTTCGAAATCGAGCCAAATGGCTTGAAGTAAGTATATTGTTTTATGAGGTAATGTAAAGTAAAGTAAAGCGATATATGCGAACGGAAACAGGCAAAATCAAGGATGTGCTTGAAAGGAAAGTGGAGCTAGTGCGAGATAGTCGGCACCACAAAATGTACTACCAAGCTGTAATGGACTATCACGAGTATATTTGCAGCTCCAAGGAGCTAACCCCAATTTTGAAAAAACTGATTGATAGTGACAAAATATCGCCAGTGTATTTGAGAGACATCTTCAGTGATTTTTTGATTATCCAGGATTTGAAATATGATGTACCGACTGTCCATCACTATCCCAATTTTTATACACCCGAGATTGAAGCAAAGTATAAGCTAATGAAGCATCTAGCAGAGCTTGCTAAGAGTGAATATGATGAAATCAATACTCCAAATAAACTATTTTTTGACCCAAATACACCAGTCATTAAAACGCAGAGAGATGAGGAGTATTTTTACACACAGAAACTGCATAACGACATTATTGAGTTACTCAATGAGCCAGGCGATACAGACGATGTGTCACAGCCTGTATTTGACGACCGTACCTGTACACTCCATTTTCAAAACGAAGCTATAGTCATATCTAAGAAGCAAGAAAGCGACCCGCATAAGCTCATGAGGACAATTTTCAAAGATACAAGTAAGGTTTGGGCAAACGATGAAATACTCGAGGATTGGGGCTATGATTTTGGTGAAGAAGTATCAGAAGGCAAGATATATCAAGCAGGTAAGGCTGCAAATGAAAAGATTGCCCAGAGTACAACAATCAAGGATTTCTTGGACGTTACCACCAAATCGGTAGCCATAAACAAGAAGTATCTCGCTATGTAAAAAGTTTACAAACTTTTGTAAACCAACAATTCATTACCCTGAAGGGAACCCCTTCGGGGGTTTTTATGTCTGAAGGTATTCCTCAAAAAGAAATACTGGATTGGTCGATACAAGACCTATCTGAAACAGAGCGGAATAACCTGCTCGGGTTTTTCGCGTTGCTTGTCAAAATTGATAAACGACTAAATCCTCATCTCTATGCTCGACACAGTAATCCTGACAATACCGAGGGGGTCGTATAAGCTCAAAACTGATGCGTTTACCCCAAATGCCAACATACTCAAGATGTCAGGTAACTATCTTTTGAAGTGCGTAAATAACCCAACTAGTGCAGACAAGAAAGATGGCAACTATCGCCCTCGATTGACCCTGATGAAAAGGATGACAAGAAAAGGTGATGAAATACCGCTCAAAATAGAGTTCTCTGTTGCAAAAATGCTGCATGGAAATAATGTCGATGAGGTTGAAGAAGATGACTTCCATAAAGTGGTCATAGCACTTCATGAAGCGATGATTGAAATGAGTGTGTATGTATCGACTGAAGATTTACAAAATGCATCAGTATCAGCGTTTCATCCATCCAAAAACATCGAGCTTGCGAATGGTTATACCTCAAGTTTCGTTATTACCGAGTTACATAAGATTGATGTCAGTAAAAAGATGGACTTGAACCGCGACAGTTTCAGAAACAATGGACACTCGCTTCAGTTCTATACCAACTCGCACTCGTTGGTTGTGTACGACAAAGTGCAAGACCTGAAAAAGCCAGAGAAGCGCGCAATGGATAAAGACCAAAACCCGCTTCAGTTATCTCTCTTTGAGACGCTTACCAAAAAAGAAAAGAAAGAAATACTTCGCATTGAAGCTCGGCTTCCAAAGAAGGTAAAAATGAATGCGGTTTTGAAGAAATTGAAGTTCCCAGAAAATCCAACCTTCAAACAAATCTTCAACAAGGAGCTCTGTCAAAAAGTGCTTCTCGACTATTGGGACGAACTCATATCAGGTAAAAATCATTTTTTGTTCGATATGGAAAGTAGCCCAACAAAGACGCTTGAAGCAATCTTCAAGGACAACCCTCATATAAGCCCAAAAGAGGCACTGTATCTCGTAGGACTACGAGTGATGAGTAAAGAGGGTATACGGACAACAAGAGCGATTGTAGAGCGATATGCAACCACTCGTACCTGGTATCGGATGAAAGAGGATTTGAAGCTCTTGGACAAGATTTCTGGAAAGACAACCCATGAATGGGTACAACAGATAAAAGACGAACTGGAAAGATTTACGACTTATAAATTAATAAATACAAAAACATGAACACTAAACAAGAAAAGGAAATTATGAAGGATATGGAAAAGGTCTTCCAAAAGATGTACCAATTTCAGCTTTCTGAAAACGTTAGAAGAGCCATGAAAATTAAAAAAGAAAGGTCGTTGCATGTAAAGAAAAGTAAAGTATAATAAATATATGGAAAAGGACTTCTACACAGCTAAGGATTTAGCCGATAAACTTGGTCTTAATATCATGACTATTTATCGCTATATTGATGCAAAAAAGCTCAAAGCATACAAAATCGGTAAAGAATACCGCATAGCAAAGTCGGATTTTGATGCATTCTTGAAAAAGGTAAGCACTAAGTAACACTATGAAAGCAATCATTCTAGCCCGAGAAAGTGATAAAAATCAGGACAGTAATGATGCCCAACTTTCCCGCATTCTTGAGTATGTCCGAGCAAAAGAGCTTGAAGAATGGAAAGTCATCAAGCTCAAGGAAAGTTCAACAAAGGGCTATCGAACAAAGTTTCAAGAGATTATTGAAATAATCAGAGCTTCAAAAGAAACTGTCGCAATAGTGGTCGATACAGTCGACCGACTACAGAGAGGTTTCAAAGAAAGCGTTGTTTTTGATGAACTACGAAGAGAAGGAAAGGTAGAGCTTCATTTTTACCGAGAAAACCTTGTCATCAACAAGAAATCAAACAGTGCTGACATTATACGTTGGGATATGGGCGTAATGTTTGCAAAGAGCTATGTCCTACAACTAAGCGACAACCTCAAACGAAAGCATGACAAGATGCGAGAGGATGGGGAACTCATTACGGCACCACCTATCGGCTACAAGAGTATTTACAACGACAATCCATTACGGATAAGAAGAATTGATGTAGTCCCTGATGAAAAGGCGCATTTCATCGTAAAGATTTATGAAGAGTATGCGAAAGGCGATGTATCAGTCGCTACACTTGCAGACCGAATGTACGACATGGGTTTCAGAAGCAAGGCAAACGGCAAAGTAAATCACGCAATGATTTATAAAATCCTGAACGATAGCTTCTATTATGGTTACGCATACTCACGAAATCATGACTTGCGGTATCGCCATAAGTACAAAGCAATAATCTCAAAAGAACTGTTTGATAGATGCCAAGAGGTAATGGCTCGACACAACAAAGTACCGACAAAATACGCTGCTAAACCTTTTATGTTCAGAGGTTTGATTGTATGTGCTAAGTGCGGAGGTGTTGTAGGTGGTCAGCTCAAGAAAGGAAAGTATGCCTATTACAGTTGTTCTGGGTATAAGGACTGCAAAAGAGAGTATGTGCCCGAAGCGGAGCTTTTGAAACAGGTCTACAAGAAACTTGATGGTTTCAACATGTCGGACAAAGTGATACAGGAAATCACGGACGGCTTGAAAGGCATTGCCGAAAGTGAAAGTAATTTTTATCGGAAAAATATCAGCGTGCTCAAGATTGAACACGACAAATACCAAGAACGTATCAAAAAGATGTACGAGGACAGACTTGATGGACGTATTACGCCTGAAATGTATGACAAGTATTTGCGAGAGTATAAGGAAAAACAAGCCGAAATACTGAGTCAAATGCAAGACCATTCTGATGCAGACGAACAGTTCTATCTCACTGCAAATATAACGCTACGTATAGCTAAACAGGCAAAAGAAGTGTTTACCAGTTCTGAACCAGCAGAAAAAAGGCAACTTCTTGGTTTCCTACTTCAGAACTGTAGCTTAGACGGAAAAAAGCTAGATATTACAATGCGTTCTCCATTCAATCTGGTACTTAATTGTCCAGATGATATTACTGTGCGGAGGCGGTGAGATTCGAACTCACGGTCCCATTACTGAGACTCTTGTTTTCAAGACAAGTGCAATAGACCAACTCTGCCACACCTCCTAGTTTATATATTTTATTTAATAAAATGTTCTTCGCAATGACAATTGGGACAAATAAGTTCAAGATTGCCTAGGTCGTTGTCATTACGATCCCTATTTTTGTGATGAATCTGCAATATTTCGTATCGCTCATATCCACACCGCTCGCACACATTTCCTCGTTCTTGAAGCAATCTGGCTTTAAGGGCACGACCAGATTTTACCTTATCATTTGGACTACCAATGCCATAGGTAATACCGGCGCGGTTTATATTAGCACAATGTCTGCTACATGTCTTCTTGTGAAGACCTGCAAGTATCGGAGTGCCACAGATGATACAGGGGACCTCTTTGCGCTGAGAAGTAGCTGAACAAGTGAGACTACAAAACACCTGTCCTTGATTGCGTGCGATCTGGCTGGGTCGTCGATAGACAGGTTTTGAACAGACAGCACAATTGGTATTGGGATTTCTCAAATACTTCTCAGGCACTCATCCGGTATACCACAAAGATCTGTGATATTATGCACCCTATGAAATATCTCGGGATAGACTACGGCACCAAGCGGGTGGGGATTGCGATCTCGGACGAGGCGGGGGAGTTTGCATTTCCCAAGGCAATTTTTCCTTCCCCAGAAGCCATCGAAGGGATAGTCGCGCTTTGCAAGGAAGAAGGCGTGGGTGCGATCGTGATCGGAGAGTCTATAGCAAGCAATGAAGTGAGCAACGACCTCATGCCAATGGTCAATGCGTTCAAAGCAAAACTCACACTAGCTACAGAGCTTCCGATATTTTTTGAGCGAGAAGGGTTTTCGACTGTCGAAGCACATCGCTATCAGACGAGTGCGGGGAGTCGTGACGATAGTGCAGCAGCGATCATCCTCCAGCGCTTTCTTGATAAAAAGAAAAAATAGTATATCTTCATATCTATGGAACACATCTCAATCGATGAATTTAAAAAGGTAGAGGCGCGCATCGGGAAGGTGCTTGCGGCTGAGGCAGTGGAAGGGTCTGAAAAGTTGATCAAGCTAACATTGGACTTTGGAGAAGAAACACCTCGACAAATTCTTTCGGGGATCAAGCAGTGGTATACGCCCGAGTCTCTTGTCGGCAAACAACTTCTCTTTGTCACCAATCTCGCACCGCGCAGCATGATGGGTCTTGAATCGCAAGGTATGCTCATGGCGGTAGATGGTGCTGATGGACAACCAGTGTTTGTGGTCCCCGAAACAGCAGTACCAAACGGTTCGAAAGTCAGATAATACTTTATACATATACACTTGTATCGTATACTTTGTACGTGCAATCACTCTTTGCGAGATTATTTCCGATACCATTGTTTTTTACGCTTCCCAGTGTGGGATTGGACTTTTCGGATACGACGCTTCGCTTTATGAAGCTTACACAATCCATACATGGACTAGTGCCAGATGCATACGCACAGCTCACGTTGCCCGAAGGTGCGCTTGAGCGAGGGCGCATTGTAGATGAAGCAAAACTCACCGCCTTTCTCAACGAAGTGCGCATGGCGCACAACCTCACCAATGTCCGCATTGCAATCCCCGAGTCGCAAGTCTACTCAGTGACGCTTCCGATCGACACTGCAGTGGGGGACGATATACGAGGGTCGATTGAGCTGTTGCTCGAAGACAACGTCCCACTTGCTGTGGGAGAGGCGATCTTTGATTATCAAGTACTCACGAGGGCCGACAAGACGATCGTGGTGCAAGTAGTTGCGATTGCACAGACGGTCGCAGAGTCGTACCTGCGCGTCTTTACCAATGCCGGGATGACGCCAGTGTCGTTTGAGGTAGATAGTCAAGCTGTCGCACGCGCACTCCTTGTGCCGCATGCACCCGGCTCCGCGCTTATCGTCGATATTGGTGGAGAGCGGACGGGCATCAGCATTGTGACCGCAGGGACTGCAGTGTATACGACGACGCTAGAATTTGGAGGGCGCACACTTGTCGAGGCTCTTATGCGCGAGCACAACCTCGACACCGCCAAGGCACACGAAGTACTCCACGAAGGTATCAGCCCTATACACAAAGATACGTTTCCGGTCCTTGTAAGTGCACTCTCTGTGCTTCGAGACGAGATCGATCGACGATATATATATTGGCACGACCGCAAAGATGAATTTGCACCGCTTCCCGCTATCGACACGGTGTACCTGTGTGGTGGATACAGCACGATCGATGGCCTGGCAGATTACTTGAGCGCAAGTCTCAAGCTCAAGGTCGTGCAGTCAAACCCGTGGATCAACTGCGTGTCATTTGACCGCACCATACCCCAGATGCCGCAACGCGAGGCGCAGAGTTATGTGACGGCGATCGGTCTTGCGCTCACTGACCATCTCTATGATTAACATCCTTCCTCCATCACAAAAGAAGCTCGTGCGCCGCATCCGTATCATGCGTGTCGTCGCGGCATACCTTGCGAGCGTCATTGTGCTTGCTGCAGTTGCGGTGGTGCTCCTGCTTCCGACGTACGTGAGTATCAGATCACGCGAGACGGCGCTTCGCTCGCACACTCGAGCGCTTGAGGCAAACGGCGTAATGGTGTCTGCTACCGATATCACCACACTCGAAGCTCGTACCAAGCGCATTCGCGAGAAGCTCACCGCAAAGGTGCCTGCCTCTCCACTTGTCTTTGTGCGGATAGTCAGTGACGTCGCAGTCCCGGGAGTGAAGCTTGTCGGCTTTGATATCCCCAATCCCGAAAAGAACACTGCTCAAATCCGCGGTACGGCAAGCACTCGCGAAGCACTCCAGCAGTTTATCGGAGTACTCCAAAAGGATACCCGCATCGCGACGGTCGATAGTCCTATCACCAACTTTGTCAAAAGCAGTGAAAGCGAGTTTACGCTCACGCTTACCTTTGTCCAGCCATGAATACTATCCATAGATACAGAAGGCATATCGTAGTGCTCATCACTCTCTCCATACTTGCGGCAGCAAGTGGGGTAGGGGTGTATGCAGGTGTACGCTATCTCAAGCGTGAGACGGTCAATACAGTCAATGCACGAGAGCGCATTGCCTCATATGAGCGCAACGCAAAGATCTTTGCCGACGAATCCGCAGCGCTCGCCGACCTCCAAAAGAGAGTGACCGCCATGGAGTCATACATCATAACGCCGGCGACGACGCCGACGCTTCTCTCATCTATCGAAGCGCTTGCGACAACTCACGCTATAGAGTTTACGATCACCTCTGCTCAGACTCCCGGCAAATCCAAAGACAAGCTCATCGTCGACTTCTCAGCGACTGGCAGCATGAAGGCAGTGAGCGCTTTTCTCGACGACCTCGGGCACCAGACATATCAGGTAAAGATGAACAAGCTTTCACTCTTTGCAGATCGAACTACTACTAAAGGTGAATGGAACGCACTTGGCAGCATCCAAATTATGAGTTTTGGCCTATGATCAGATGTACCCTTTCCAAACAACGCCGCTTCAATCCGCACCATAGCTGGGCGATCTTTTGCTCGGTCTTTGTCATTGCCCTCATCGCACTCCTTGTCCTAAGCAGTTGGTTCTTTGTGGAGATCACCCGAGAGCTCGATGCACCGCGTCCTCCGGTACTACAGAGCAATGTTGCCAAAATCCAAGAAATGCAGCAGGCGGTCGGGATTGTAGAAAGAGCGGTTGAGAAACGAATAGCGAAGTAATTGATTTTTGGGATGTGCCCTCGCTTGGAATCGAACCAAGAATAACGGCTTAGAAGTCCGCAGTTATATCCATTTAACTACAAGGGCAATGCTGTAACAATACCATTTTTATTGGTGGTCACAACTATTTCTTCTTTACAGGGAAATGCAGCGACCCCGCCTCGCTGGTCCTATCGGACATAGCTCCGGCTCGCCCAAGTACGAAAAAATCCCAAGCAGATGGGATTTTTTCGTCTTGTG
>CAYYXE010000003.1:0-57658 GCA_964475655.1 uncultured Candidatus Saccharibacteria bacterium
CCGGCTCGCCCAAGTACGAAAAAATCCCAAGCAGATGGGATTTTTTCGTCTTGTGCGCCCTGAGGGATTCGAACCCCCGACCTTCGCTGTGTAAAAGCGCTGCTCTACCAACTGAGCTAAGAGCGCGTATGACTATCCTAACACGGATAGTGATTTTTTCAATCAGGTATTGGTGGTATAGTACGCCTATGCAAAAAGTCATATTTCTCGACCTCGACGGCACAGTGACTCCAGACTCGACCTGGCTTCATCTCAATCTCACGCTCGGCATTACCCCCGAAGAAGACCATGCACTGTTTGAGCAGTATCTCGAACATACCCTGCAGTATAACGACTGGACCAAAGAGCTTGTTCGTATACATCAAAGCCGTGGATCTATCACCAAAAGTGAGCTTGAAACATTTGCTGCGAGTATTGTGCTTCGACCAGATGCGATAGGTATGGTCACTGCGCTCAAAGAAAAGGGATGGCATATCGTACTTCTGTCCGGGTCAGTAGATCTGATCGTTGCTGCTATTGCAAATCGAATCGGTGCCAACGACTGGCGTGCATGCTCGAAGCTTATATTTGATGATAGTGGAAAGCTTTCCGATATTGTTTCTTCGGGAGATGAAGCGGATGCAAAAATAAAGATTGCATCAGACTACCTCGCGCAAAATAACATTTCAATAGAAAATGCTGTCGCAATAGGCGACGGCGGCAACGATATAGAGTTATTTAAAACCATGAAAGGCATCTTGGTTGGACAAAACGAGAAATTGAAGGCGATTGCATGGAAACAGGTGGACAATTTATCAGAAATTCCTGGTTTGATTTAGTTATATGTTTGAAGGATTTGGAAAAATTGATCGTATTTCATCAGATTCAATGGAGCAAGACCATATTATTAACTCGCTTCACAAAAAATTTGAAGATCAGAAAAAACACTATCAGCCGAAAGCAGAAGATTTCTTGGATGAAAAAGGATTCAATAAAGAAGAAATTCAACGAGAAATCATACAGGCAAAGCATTTAAAAGAAAAATGGGAAAAACAAAACGGTGAATTTGAGCAAAAAAACAAAAAAATCAGTGATGTATTTGAAGGAGTAATTGTTGACCAATTTTGTGGTGAGTGGATGGCAAATCAAGCAGAGGCATTTTTTACTGCGGAACCTGATGATTTTTTGCGCAAAGTTGACTGTGTCATTGAGTTTAAACCAGAAGAAGGAGAGACAGATCGCGAGTATTTGGGGCTTGGAATTGATGTCACTTTTTCGGCAGATTATGCAACTGTTGATAATAAACTCACTGAAGTATGGAGAGATGTTGAAAGAAGTAAAAAGATACCGGTTAAATACGTTGACACAGAACACTACAAAGGATCACTCGAGGTGTGCCGTATCGTGGTTGCTGCAGACAAAGATACCGTACTCGAACTTGCTCGGTTGTATAAACATAAAGACAAATCTGAGCTTGATAAACATCCATTCTTGGCAAATATTTTGCTTCAAATGAAAACACAGCTCGAATCTTATTATAATTACGCAAAAGAAAATAGTGCGGGAGGAGAATACCTTAGACATGTCACAAAAACTCTCAGTACGTTCTATCGTGTATATTCAGAAAAAGAAGATTTCATAAAACAACACGTCGACGAGGTTCTCGCGAGTTCTGTTTTTAGGACAGTACAAGATTATTGTGATAACAAACTAAAAGAGCGATAATGTATGAATATCAAAATCCTCTTCGAAACCCCAGACCTCCTCATCGTAAGCAAACCCGCAGGTCTTCGCACGCACGGGGATGGAAAGTCCAACGTGCCTACTGTCGTTGATTGGATTCTCAGAGAACGACCCTTGATCAGTGGTGTCGGAGAAAATATGGAAGTAGATGGAAAGATGATCGAACGTCCTGGCATCGTGCATCGGCTTGATGAAGAGACATCGGGGTGCCTTGTCATTGCCAAGACCCAAGAAGCGTTTGAATACTTGAAGCAGCAGTTTAAGGATCGCACGGTATCAAAGGAATACCACGCATTTGTGTGGGGGCATTTCAAAGAGTCGAAGGGGGTGGTGGACGAGCCGATCGGACGAAGCAGTGGAGACTTTAGGCGCTGGCAGGCAGGGCGCGGCGTGCGGGGAGAGATGCGTGACGCAGTGACAAAGTGGGAAGTTGGTACAAGTTTTGAGGATGAAGCGGGGGAGAAGTATAGCTTCATGCACCTATGGCCCAAGACTGGCCGGACACACCAGCTCCGGGTGCATATGAAGTACCTGCAGCGGCCGATCGTCAGCGACAGCCTCTATGGCGGGAAGCCCGGACTTGGGTTTGCGCGTGTGGCGCTCCATGCCCGGACTATTTCATTTGTAGCCCCCGACGGGGAGCGGATCGAGGTCACGGCGCCGTACCCGGAGGACTTCCAGAGGGCGGTGGATGCCTATTGCAAAGTCGCCTAAACCGTGATAGATTTGAAGCCTTATGGCAACCGCATTTACTCCCATAGACGTCGAAACCCGCAAGAAGCTTGAATTTTCATCAGGCGACACGGTGCGCGTCTGGAGCAAGATCGAAGATAAGGGCAAGTACCGCCTTCAGGCGTTTGAAGGGCTCGTACTCGCACGCAAGCATGGCACCTCACCGTCTGCCACCTTTACGGTTCGCAAGGTATCAAATGCAGTGGGTGTCGAGCGTATCTTCCCCCTTTACTCTCCGATGATCGACAAGATCGAGGTCACCAAGCGTGCAAAGACCCGCCGCAGCAAGCTCTACTACATCCGCGACAAGGCAGCCAAGGAAGTCCGCCGCAAGATGAAGCAGATCCTCGGAGGCAAAGTTGCTGCAGACGTAGAGGAAGCAGACGTCGAAGAAACTCCAACCGAACCGAACGAATAAGAACATCCCCGAAAGGGGGTTTTCTTTTATTTGCTTTGGGAGGGGGATTTGGTATAGTACCCAATACATTCGTTTTGAATGTCACTCGCGCGGGTGGCGAAACTGGTAGACGCACTACCTTGAGGTGGTAGCGGGAGCAATCCCTTGGAGGTTCAAGTCCTCTCTCGCGCACAACATGAAATCCCCGAAAGGGGATTTTTGCGTGCTACACTTTATCTATGCATGACAACTCAATGAAAAAGTACGTGTTCTTTACGCTCTTTGTGGTGGCAAGCGTGCTTGCGATTGCAATGCTCTGGCCGTTCTTGACGGTACTGATCTTTTCGCTTGCGCTCTCGGCGGTGTTTTATCCAAGCTTCCGCTTGCTCAACAGGCGCATCGCACGCGGCAGAAGCTGGCTTGCGGCGCTTCTCACGGTGCTGTTCTTTATCATTATCCTTTGCGTGCCGCTCTTCTTTATCGGCTCGGTCATATTCTCCCAATCCCAAAATCTCGCGTCGTGGATGACGGAGAACGGCGGTGTGCATCACATCACGAGCTCGCTCAATCAGTTTCTTGCGCGGTTTGTACCGAGCGGGGTAGATGTCAGCGACAATGTCACCAATTTGATCGGAAGTGTAAGCACGTCGATCGGGACGATCTTTTCGATGACGCTCTCCGGCATCTTTTCGCTCCTCCTCGTCATACTGTGTATGTTTTATTTACTCAAAGATGGCAAGCAGTGGAAGGACATGCTCGTAAGTATTAGCCCGCTCTCCGATGATGCAAGTCATGCGATTATCGTTAAGATGACCAGTGCCGTCAATGGCATCATCCGCGGGTACTTGCTTGTCGGTGTCATTCAGGGACTTTTGGTGAGTATCGGCATGTACATTTTTGGGGTGCCGCATGCGGCGCTGTGGGGGACACTTGCAGGTATCGCATCACTTATCCCAAGTATTGGCACAGCACTTGTGTCAGTACCGACGGTGATATTTCTCCTTGCGGCCGGGCAGACGGGAGCTGCGATCGGGTATGGTATCTGGGCTGCAGTACTCGTCGGCTCAATCGACAACATCCTCAGCCCCTTCATTGTGGGTCGAAGCGTTGCGATCCATCCGCTCCTCGTCCTGTTCTCTGTGCTCGGCGGCATCGCGCTCATGGGTCCTGTCGGCATCCTCATTGGACCACTTGTGATCTGCTTTATCTATACACTCATGAGTGTCTACAAGACGGAGGTGGTATAGTGCATGATATAATTTATCAATGCACATCTATCTCGGGCTTCTCGGCAGTGTGATCGGTATTGGCGTATCGCACTACATCTACAATCAAAAAAAGAAAAAGACCTCACTCATTTGTCCGCGTGAAGGGTCGTGCGACAAAGTTGTGCACAGTACGCACGCGACAACATTTGGGATCGGCAACGAAAAGCTCGGGCTTGGGTTTTATATTGTGCAAGGGATACTCTGGTCGCTCATGATATTTATTCCAGGCATCATTACTGGACCATACGTATTGTTTGTCATACTCCTGACGCTCGCCGGTGCACTCTTTTCGATCTATCTCGTCGCGCTCCAAGCCCTTGTCATTCGGGTGTGGTGCATGTGGTGCCTCGGGTCAACACTTGCGACGACACTGCTCACCATCGCACTCTTTGGACTTCCCAGTACTGGACTCAATGTCGTGCTTCACGAGACACGTGTGTACTGGGTCATCATCCACAACATCGGATTTATCTTGGGGCTTGGCGGAGCGACGATCACTGATGTCTTTTTCTTTCGCTTTCTCAAAGATGGAGTGATCTCAGAAGGCGAGAAGCAGATCATGGACACACTCTCAAACGTCATCTGGGTCGGCCTTGCGATACTCATTGTCAGTGGCGTGATGCTCTTTTTGCCAGAGCAGGCGAGACTTGGAGTGTCATCGAAGTTTCTTCTTAAAGTCGTCGTCGTAAGTGTCGTTGCGATCAATGGAGTATTTCTCAATATCCTTGTCGCACCGCGTATGCGAAATCTTTCGCTCAATCAAGATGTGCCATCACGCAGGTTTCGCAGACTTGCCTTTGCGCTCGGGTCGATCTCGATCACGAGCTGGTACACGGCGTTTTTCCTCGGATCATTTCGCTCGATCAATCTCGCGCTGCGCGAGGGGATCGCCGTGTACCTCGGGCTCGTCATTGCGGCAGTGGTAGGAAGCCAGATATACGAATGGATCGTCAGTCATCACCAGAAGCCGCCTAGTCAAGGAGGCGCAAATCTGGTATAACACAGAGCGTTCGAATACATCCCACTCGCCTCACGGCTTCGCGGGACACGCATGGGGCTTATGGTGTAACGGTTAACACTGAGGTTTGTGGAACCTTCGATTCGGGTTCGATTCCCGATAGGCCCCCCAAGTTTAGACTTCCATCATCTTCCATTTCCTACAGTTATAGAAACATTGTTCACCACAAAATCTATAACACATGAAATTGAAACTACTTTTCTGCTGGTGTATGACACCGCTGTGTATTGCTGCACAAAAGATCACGGTCACTCCTGGTGCGGTCATGACGATCAACAAATCTCAAACACTGCCGAGCCTTGTAAACAGTGGAAGTATCGTACTCACTGACAACAGCACGCTTGCCCTTACAGACACTGCGTCTGGCACGGGACTCATGAGTGTCACTCCCACAAGTTCGCTCGCCGTCCACAATGGAAGCGGCGGCATCGTGTACTTTGATCCTTCTCACAACACCCTCCAAAATCTATCAGTGTACGGAGGACTGGTCTTGGGCAACACGCTCAACATCACTGCTGGCCACAGTCCGGGCACCGTAAAGCTCATGGGAAATATCTTTTCGGATAGCTTCTTGGTACTGAAGTCAGACCTTTATGGCACTGCTCGGATTGATTCGTCTAGTGGAAGTATTGTTGGACCAGTGACGGTTGAGCGATACATTCCACCGCGCCGTTCGTGGCGCCTACTTACCGTCCCGTTTGGTACGAGCGGCCAGTCGATCAACCAAGCATGGCAAGAAGGCTATACCAACACGACGCTTGCCTGTCCGTCACAGTACATAGGCACTCCGGGCTATGGCACACACATTACGTACAACGGTACCAATGGATACGATCCCAACATCACGAGCAATCCTTCGATCATTTATTTTGCAGGCAATCATTGGCATCCGATCCCTTCGACACTCACCACCAAGATCACTGACTACGCTGCGTACGCACTCTTTCCGAGAGGTGACCGCACGATATGCCTCACCCAAGGTGTGAATGCCGTACCGGTGCCGACGACACTTCGGGCACATGGCGTAGTGCAGGTAGGTACTGTTGTGAGAAACAAGGCGACTCCTGCAAACGAATACCTCCTTGAAGGCAATCCATACGCTTCTTCGATCAATGTGCTTCCTATGACACTTCGCTCATCTGGCATCGTACCGGAGACCTGGTGGATCTGGGATCCAGGTGTAGGCGAGACCGGGGTGTATGTTGCCTATAGTGCAGGCCTGAGCGCACCTGCCACACCCAACTATCCCGATGCGTCTTCGGCTCGTATCATCCAGAGCGGGCAAGGATACATGCTTCAGGCGACTGCCAACACTCAGGTATTGCAGTATGAAGAAGGAGATAAAGTAGCAACCAATGCATCGTCAGTATTTGCCCGCCCGATAGCTCAAACGTTTGTACGAGTGCAACTGCTTGCACAAAACCGCTCAGTGCTCGATGGCATTGTCGCACGCTTCATGCAAGATACGGCACACAAGACGCTGCCGAAGTTTTGGAATTTCAATGGTCCCGATATTGCATTGCAAAGAAATGAGAAATTATTTTCGATCGAGACAAGAGTACCACACCAGCTTGATACTTCCTTTCTTTCATTTGGCAGGATCAAGCCTGGCATCTATGTGCTTGAAGTATCATCGCACGATATCGAAAACGTACAATTTGTCGATCGGCTGGGAATGAGTGCGATACCGATTGTCGATACGCTCTGGTATGCATTTGAAGTCAGTGACTCGGCGTCATATGTAGACCGCTTTATGGTTGTGTACGGAACGAAAGATAGTGCTTCACCCATACCGAAACGCGGCATCTATCCCAATCCAGTACGAGACAAACTATACAGTGATGAGCCAGTGAAGGGAGAACTGCGCATTGTCGATGTGGTGGGGACTATAGTCATGAGGGCAGCACGCTTTCCCATCGACTGCACCAAGTTACCCAGGGGAATGTATTTCCTCACAATGAACAATCAAACGATAGCATTTCAAAAGCGTTAATCTTTATGCAAGGTCTGGCCCATCCAGACCTTTTTTAGTTTCCATATGATGATACTAAGTACGACGAGAGAGATACATGATAGCTCGATGATTTTGATGACGCTATTTACTTGCGAGATCGAATCACTTCCAAAGTACCCAAAGCCGATCAGGACTGCCACCCACACGACCACACCCACACCGTTGTATACAAAAAACTTTTTGAAGGAGAGGTGATTCATACCGCAGCGCACTAGGGTCGCTCGATGGATGGCGACGATCCCGTACATAAACTTCGTAAGAAAGATTGCCTTGAAGGGATGTGCTTGCACGTGCACGTTGGCGCGCTTGGTGACGCGCTCCATCCAGGCGACTGCGCTGTGATCTTTGCCACGAAGGTGTCGTCCCAGCCGGTACCAGAGATAGTCGTTGGCAAACCCAGCGGCAAGTGAGATAGAGACTCCGAGCACAAGCGGGAAAAGCTCGCGATGGATGAGTACGCCGATAAAGACGATCACGGCATCGGCTTCGATAAAGATGAGGCCGATCAGGAGAAGGGAAAGCGGCAGGAGGGGAAGGTCGGCGGCGTGGCTCAGGTGATGCATGAGACCTAGTATACATCGATGCTATACTACGGACCTATGTATACCAAACAAGACTTCATCGACTCAGTTACCAACGAATTTCGCATCCTCAAGCACCTCTGGGAAAAGATCCCCGCAGGTACCGAAGGCTATCGTCCAAGCGAAGGACAACGTACGACACTTGAGCTCCTCCAGTATCTCTCTGCGATCTTTGCAAACAGTACCCATGTGATTTATGAAGGGAACATCGAGGCGTACAAGACCGGTCCGGTGAATCCAATGGAAACCACGATGCAAAATTTCCCTGAAAAAATGGATGCACAGCTTGCAGTATGGAAGACTATGATGGAGAAGTTCGATGATGCGCAGCTTGCTACGATCATCAATATTTACGGCATGGGTGATATGCCGAAAGGTCGCTACCTTGTCGAAAATCTCCTCAAATGGGCAGCGGCGTACAAGATGCAGCTGTTCCTCTACTGCAAAGCGTCTGGGAACACTTCGATCAATACTGCAAACCTTTGGGGTGGAGTTGATATGGCAATGAATCAGTAAGATATCTACAAACCTCCCCGATTGGGGAGGTTTTGCTATACTAGCCCCCTATGAAGATCCTCAAACAATACCTCCGCAAATACTGGAAACTGTGCGTACTCATCGTCGTACTTGCCACCATCAATACAGTCTTTTCACTCTTTGAACCGATTATTTATCAGCGCATCATTGATCGGTACGCGACACGGTTCCATGAACTCACGCTTACACAATTTTTCCACGGCACGATCTTGTTGCTCCTTGCGTATGTTGGCACGGCGTTTGTATCTCGTGTTGCCAAAAATTTTCAAGACTACTATCTCAATCGTGTGAGCCTTGCGAGTGGGGCAGATATGTACAGTGCAGGTGTTGCGCATTCGCTCGACTTGCCATATGCAGTCTTTGAAGACGAACGCTCAGGCGAGACGCTCGGCAAACTCCAAAAGGCACGTCAGGACACAGAAAAATTGATTCAGGATACGGTAAATACGGTGTTTGCCTCCACGATCATTCTCATATTTGTGCTCAGCTATGCCGTGACCGTCTACTGGGTAATACCACTCATCTTCTTTGGTATGATATTTATCATTGGGGGCATTACGCTTGCGTTTTCTCGCAAGATCAAAAAAATCCAGACGCTCATTGTTGCTGAGACGACAGCACTTGCTGGATCGACGACTGAATCGCTCAGGAATATTGAGCTTGTGAAGAGTCTTGGTCTTGCCGGGCAAGAAGTCGATCGACTCAATAGCACTACTGAAAAAATATTGAAACTTGAGCTCAAGAAACTCCGCTATGTGCGCATGCTCGACTTTGTGCAGGGCACGGTGACCAATGCAGTCCGCGCTGGGCTCTACCTCTTCCTCTTCTATATGATCTTTACGCAAAGGATCACGCTTGGCCAATATATCTCACTCAACATCTATTCGTTCTGGCTCTTCTTTCCGCTTACACAGTTTGTCGCCTACGTTGCGACCTATCGCACCGCCGAAGCGTCCCTTGCCAACTATCAGAAGCTCATGGAGACTAAGCCTGAGCCTCGCGCCCTTGCACCAAAGGCGGTGGGAGAAGTTGCAAAACTTGCATTCAAAGACGTCTCATTTGGCTACGCATCGGCAAGCAATCAAGCACTCACCGATATCAGCTACAGTGTTGCTCGGGGCGAGACAATTGCATTTGTCGGTCCTTCCGGATCAGGTAAAACATCACTCGTTAAACTGTTGGTTGGACTATATGAACCAACGAGTGGTGACATCTTGTACAATGGCATTTCGTACAAGGACATTGATAAAGAAGAACTTCGCACGCAGATCGGGTTTGTGACGCAAGACACGCAGCTCTTCTCCGGAACTATTCGGGAAAACTTATTGTTCGTAAACCCGAACGCAACTGACGCAGCGTGTCTCGATGCACTCGCAAAAGCGCAGTGTCAAAATCTTCTTGAACGTGGCGGCAAAGGCCTCGATACCGTGATCGGCGAAGGTGGCGTCAAGGTTTCGGGTGGAGAAAAGCAGCGACTCTCTATAGCGCGTGCACTTCTGCGTGATCCAAATATCCTCGTGTTTGATGAAGCAACATCAGCGCTCGACTCACTCACCGAAGAAGAAATCTCAAAGACGATCAAAGATGTATCTGCAATGAATGAGCGCATCACGATCCTTATTGCGCACCGACTCTCGACCATCATGCACGCCGATCGCATCTATGTACTCGAAAAGGGTCAGATCAGCGAAAGCGGTATGCATGATGAACTTCTCTCACAACAAGGCCTCTACCAAGCAATGTGGCGCCAGCAGGTGGGGGAACGATAGGTTGACTTATTATTAAAACAGAATAGAGTAAATGAAATAAAATTTCGTACTATGCACGAACGATGTCATATTCTTCTACCTTCTTTTGATATCTATCTCCGAGGTGATAACGATGGCTGCATGAATACAAGTGATCATTTGGATGAGCATCTCAATATTCTTGAAGATGGTAGGGTCATACAATGGGAGACAGATTATAGTTGTGGATGTGATTCTGATGAGGATTGTGAATGTTTTGTATATACCGAGATAGAACACTCAAATCTACTCGAGATACTAAAACAAAAATACAACAACCAGATTCCCAATGAGATCATAGAGATATTAAAGAGAAACAAAGTCCTTCCTTAAATAAGAGGGACTTTTACTATTTCTCTTGACGACTCTGTTATAGTGTAAGTATGGAAATAGCAGTATTTGGAGGAGGGTGCTTTTGGTGCACCGAGGCAGTCTTCAAGATGATGAAGGGGGTGAGTAGCGTCGTGCCTGGATACGCTGGTGGCACAGTCGCAAATCCTACCTATGAACAAGTCTGTTCGGGAAATACCAGGCATGTCGAAGTTGTGCGTGTGGAGTATGACCCCACGCAAGTGAAGTACTCAGATTTACTTACGGTATTCTTCGGATCACATGATCCAACGACGCGCAACCAGCAGGGGGCAGATATCGGGACACAGTATCGATCGGTGGTGTTTTATACGACACCGGAGCAAAAAGAAGCTGCTCAGAAATTTATTGCTGAAGCAAATACCTCAAATGAACACGGTGCCCCGATTGTGACGACTGTCGAACCGCTCACCACATTTTACGAAGCAGAAAATTATCACCACGATTACTATTCCAATCATCAAAACGCAGGCTACTGCATTGCAGTTATCAATCCCAAGCTCCAGAAAGTACAACAGAAATACGCAGATTTGTTACAAGACATCTATAAAAAATAATGTATGATTGAAGCCCGAACATTTGTTAGTGAGATTGAAACAACAAAAAAATTGCTTGAAGAAAATGGCGCTGTGTTTAAAGGTGAATATGTATTAAATGACAAGATATATTCCTCGTACAATCCACCCAAAGGACTAGATGACGAATTTCTACGAGTGAGAACTCACCACAAAGACATTTGGAACAATCCTCAGGTACTCGTTGCGGTAAAAATTCATGAACAAAAAGAAATCGGTGTGGATACTGTGGTGCCACTCAAAAAAGGTTTTGAAACTGAAGAAGAAGCGCTCAAATTTATTACAGAAAACCTTGCAGATCAATACAAATATGAATATGAGTTTAATCGCACCGGTTGGCAGTACAGTCTTGGTGAAGACGAGATAGATCTTGAGCGGGTTGATGATTTACAAAGCTTTTATACAGTCGAATTTAAATCAAACACTGTTGAAGGTCTGAAAAGATTGGAGTCCTTATTGCAACTCAGGGATGTCATTAGAGGACCAATTGCAGCTCACATGAAAGAAATTATTACTAGTAATAAAAAATAACTATGGAAAACAAAATCACTAAAACCGAAGAAGAGTGGAAGAACGAGCTCACGCCCGAGCAGTATGAAGTGTTGCGAGGCAAGGGAACTGAAGCGCGGATGAGCAGCCAGCTCGTGCATGAGAAAGCTGACGGTACCTATATGTGCGCAGCATGTGGGAACCCGCTCTTTGCAAGTACTGCGAAGTTTGATAGCGGTACTGGCTGGCCAAGCTTTGATCAGGCGATCCCAGGATCAGTCGAAGAACGGCCAGATGACTCGCATGGCATGCACCGGATCGAGGTGGTATGCGCACGCTGCGGCTCACATCTTGGGCACGTATTTCCTGATGGTCCGACTGCAACGGGGCAACGGTACTGTATGAACGGCATTTGTCTTGATCTTCAGAAGTCAGATACATCAGCACGTGAAGACGAGGAGGGTGAGCATAATTGGTAACTATTGACATTTTTGTTTATATAGTATATAATGTGTTTAATTTCGTGCGCTACACCGATGGCACGTAAAAGTCGCTTACCAGCGAACATGTCCTCTCAACGGACTAAAGAATCGGATTTTGTACTTTTAAAAATTAAATTATGTCAACAAAAAATTCGTCAAGAAATCGTAACATTCGATTTTTCAGTATCCTGTTTTTCCTCATTTGCTTCGATGCTCTTTGCTTATATAAAGAGTGGAATATTGCGGCATGGGTTTTCAGTGCATTCGCTGGTCTTTTGCTTGGATTTAAAATTTATTTCTCAATAAAAGCCTATAAAGAAAAACGCAAACAAATCAAATATCAGCAATGGAAAGCCGACGATGAAAGACGACAACAGCAAATTCGCCAGTTGGAAGAACAGAAAAGATTGCAATATGAACAACAAATGATAAAAGAAATCCCTGGAATTGTTGAAATGTTCAAATCAATAACTGTTAAGAGTTGGGGCGATCTTGCTTTGTTTGAAAAAACAAGAACTAAGTATGATGGATTCTTTAATCTGAAAACAGACAATGTTGAGTACAACGAACAACAAGAAAAATTGTACAAGTTTTGGATAGACGCAAAAGCATCAATGGCTGATATGAAATTATCAGACCTGGTGCAAGTGAGTGATTCAAAAGAACAACTTGTGTTCAATGGTGAACTTTTTCGTTTTGCGGTTTCTGAATTATGGTACCGCATTAACAGTATTCATGATGACGAAGAATTGCAAAAGTTGTACAAACATTTTAAAGATTTACAGAAAAAACTTGAAGGTAAAGAAGCTTACTCTGGTTACAGGGCACTGCGTCAAACCTTACATGGGTATGGAGAATTGCCAAAAATCTTTAGAATTAATGACATTCAGTTTCAGAACGTTTAAGTTAAAAACTAATAATAAGTCCCGAGTAACCTCGGGACTTTTTTATTGCATACTTTTTTGCTAGAGTATCTTGCATGAACGAATACCAGATTCTTCTCTTCTATAAATACGTCCATATCGACAACCCTGAAGCAACGCGGGAGTGGTTTCGCGCGCTTTGCCAGAAGCTTGATCTCAAGGGGCGCCTTATTATTGCGAGTGAAGGTATCAACATCACACTCGAAGGTACGACCGAAAACACCGAAACCTTCATCAAGGAAATGGAAACCGATCCTCGATTTCTCAACATTCACATGAAGCGAAGTGAAGGTACAGGGAATGCATTTCCGAGGCTGTCAGTAAAGACACGAAGCGAGATCGTCACGCTTGGACTCGGTGTGTGTGATGTGGATCCCAACATAACTACTGGTATTCACCTCAAACCTGAAGAGCTTCACGAGTGGATCAAGGACGGCAAAGAGTTTTATATCGTCGACATGCGCAATGCGTATGAGCATGCGATCGGGCACTTTGCCGGATCGATCTGTCCTCCGATGGACAACTTCCGCGATCTCCCAAAGTTCATCAAATCTCTTGCGCACCTCAAAGACAAGACCGTGCTCACGGTGTGTACTGGTGGGGTCAGATGCGAGAAGGCAAGTGGCTATCTCATTACTCAAGGGTTCAAGGACGTGTATCAGCTCGATGGTGGCATCGTGTCGTATATGGAGAAATATCCCAACGAAGACTTCCACGGCAAGCTCTATGTCTTTGATGGACGCGTAGCGATGGGATTCTACACCGATGACCCCAAGCATGTGATCGTAGGAAAGTGTGAGAGCTGCGGCGCACAGTCTGAAAACATCGTCGACTGCCGAAGTGGTGCATGCAATGGCCAGTTCATTATTTGTGAATCTTGTGAAAAAGCTCAGATGGACAAAAAGGGAATTACGTATTGTCCAAAGGGGTGTGCAGGGAAGGTGAAGAGTCCGTTTGGGAAGGTTTTGGATAAAGTGAAAGGGTTGTTTCGATAGGTTGACAAAATTATATTTTCTGATTTAATAGAAGAAACATTAAATCAAAAAATATGAAACAGAAAATTCTGAGAGATCTCCGCCACGGAAGTTTAAGTCTGTCGTGGCTCCTAAGTCTTGTTGCAATAGTAGTTGTTCCTATAATTTTCTTCTCTTCTTCAATTAACATTGAAGCCAAGAAGTTGATGGGTGTAGGTATCCTGATAGGACTGGCCTCTGTATTGAATCTTATCCTGTGGAGTTTCAAAAGACGTGCCATGTTTGACCCAAAGTTAAATATGATACGCATCAATTCTGTTGAGGGGATGAAACCTTATGTAGGTAGATTTTTCTTGGTACAGAATACGAGTCCAATAATCTCAACGCTTTATTTGTACGGGGAAGATTTTGGTTCAGTTCAAGATCCGTTATTTATTGCTTTTTATCCATCGGAAATTAATTTTTTTGTTTGGAGTAAACAACTTAAAGTTATAGGAAATCAGCGACTAAGAGGGATTATCTTCTTTGAAGAAAATGGAGTAATGAGTTACAAGTTTTGGACAATGAATTCTAAAGAAGAATATAAATTTTTTGTGAAAGATCCTGTTGCAAAAGTTGCATAGTAAAAGAATGGGAGAGGTGAAAACACCTCTCTTTTTATTCCCCAAAATTGTAAAAACGCCTCATTTTCTGTATAGTTTCGGTACATGCAGATCCCCAAAGGAGCGCTCCATCCGCTCACGCTCGTAACCGAAGAAGCCGTGAACATCCTTGCCAAACAAGGTTTCTCGGTTGCGCTTGGGCCAGAGCTTGAGGATGAGTGGCACAACTTTGATGCGCTCAATGTGCCGGCTGACCACCCGGCTCGCGACATGCAAGACACCTTCTGGATCAAGGGGCAGGAAGGGAAGGTGATGCGTACGCACACGAGCCCTGTGCAGATCCGGTACATGCAATCGCACACTCCACCATTTGCGATCGTGGTGCCGGGCAAAGTCTTCCGCAACGAAGCAACAGATGCGACACATGAAATGCAATTTCATCAACTCGAAGGATTGGTTGTGGGAGAAAATATCACCGTCGAACACCTAAAGGGTACACTCCTTACGTTCTTCAAAGAACTCTTTGGTGAAAGTGCAGATATCAGACTTCGTCCAAGCTTCTTTCCGTTTGTGGAGCCGGGGTTTGAGGTGGACGTAAAGGTAGGTGAGAAATGGCTTGAGGTTTGTGGTGCTGGCATGGTGCATCCCAATGTATTTAAAAACGTTGAGTACGACGCGACGAAGGTCACCGGATTTGCCTTTGGTATGGGTATTGATCGTCTCGCAATTATTAAATACGGAGTAAAAGATATTCGAAATTTTTACCAAGGAGATTTGCGACTGAACCAATTTTAAGTATGACTGAAAAATTATTCAACAACCAGTTTGAGCAAAAGAATTCTACTGAAATCAAGATAGAGGATGTAGGTATGAGTCTCCAACTGCAATCGTTTTTGGATACAAACAATATCCACACTCTTGGGGATCTTTACAACAAAAAGGATGAAATCCTCGAAACACCTGCATGTTCACCAAAAATCAAAAACGAAGCACTTATTATCCTTGCCGAAAACAAGTTCATCGAATTTCCAAAGACAGAAGAAAGATCAGAAGCTGGTAAGAGACGAACTCCTATTAGAAAATCATGAAATATTCATACACCTGGCTACAATCCCATATCGAAGAATCGCTTCCTAAGCCTGAGGCGCTGAAGGAAAAGATTATTTTTCATGCGTTTGAAGTAGAAGACATTGAGACTGTCGGAGACGATACGATCTTTGATATCAAGGTGCTCCCTGATCGCGCAGGGGATTGTTTGTCACACGAAGGCATGGCGCGTGAGATTGCAGGGCTTTTGGGTCTGACACTTCGCACAACTGAACGCACACTTCCGGCTATCGATCTCCTGCTTCCTGTAGAAATAAAAAGCGATTTGGTCAGACGCTACATGATGATCCGCATGGATGGGGTGAAAGTATTGCCTTCGCCGGAGTGGCTGAAAAATGCGCTCGAGTCTGTAGGACAGCGCAGTATCAACAACATTGTCGACGCAACCAACTTTATTCTTCTAGATAAGGGACAGCCGACGCATGCATTTGATGCAAGCAAGGTAGATGGAGGGATCGTCGTACGTGATGCAAAGGAGAACGAAAAGATCATCACGCTCAGTGGCGAAGAAAAGGTATTGCAGCCAGGAAATGTGGTCATTGCCGACTATGTCGGGGCACTTGGCATAGCTGGCGTAAAGGGAGGCAAGAGTGCCGAAGTGACAGACTCTACGACTTCAGTATTGCTTGAGATCGCAAACTTTGATCCTGCGTCAGTCCGCAAGACTGCACGCACGCTCGGGCTGCCGACTGATGCCGCGAAGCGCTTCGAAAACAATCTCTCGCCTGAAATCGTCTATCAATCAGCGGCACAATTCGTAACGCTGATCAAAGATATCGCAGGTGGAGAAGTGACGGGGGTAAGCGACATCTATCCGCACAAGCCAGAGGTGCGCACGCTTTCGTTTACTGCGACAGACATCGCGAGACTTCTTGGCAAAGCAGATGCAGATGCGATTGCAAACGTATTTGATCGTTATAGCTATGAATACAAAAGAGACGGGGATAATTTTACACTCACGATTCCTGTATGGCGCGCAGATATCATTGGTGTCCATGACATCGTCGAAGAAATAGGGCGTGTGACCGGATACGACACGATAACTCCCGCACCGCTTCCCACAGTATTTCCCGTTGCGCATTCTCCGATCTATCAAAACATTCGTGCAGCCAAAGCATGGCTTGTGCATGATGGATATCGAGAAGTCATGACGTACACTTTCAGACCCAAAGGTGAAGTCGAAGTTGCGCGCGGTGCCAAAGGCAAATCTATGCTCCGCACCAACCTCTCCGACGGGCTCAAAGAAAGCTACGACCTCAACCGGCTCAATGCGCCACTGCTTGGACTTTCAGAAATCAAACTGTTTGAGATAGGTACGGTATTTCCCAAAGCAGATCTCGAAGAAATCCATCTCGCGATCGCAGACAAGGATGGCATCAAGGAAATGACCGTAGAAGAATACATTGCAGAACACAAGGTAGTAGCTGAAAGCGCGACACTTGAGATTGAGCATGCAGCAAGCACGTTCAAACCTTGGTCAGTCTACCCCTATATTACACGCGACATCGCAGTGTGGATCGATGGCGAAGACGGGGAGGCGAAGCTCGAAGAGATTGTGAATACTTTTGCAAAAGAATACTGTGTACGAGCACCACAGCTCTTTGATGAATTTACCAAAGATGGCAAGACAAGCCGCGCGTATCGCTTTGTCTTTCAGTCAGACACAAAGACACTCACTGAGGCAGAAGTAGAGGAGTGGATGAAGATATTGCACGCTGAGATTGAGAAAGATAGTGCATATACCCTTCGATAGGATGGATTTGCTATACTATATATCTATGAAATATATATGGATCATTGTTGCGATTGCCCTTATCGGCGGGGTAGTCATATGGGGAAACAAACACAAGACTGCAGAGGCACCGCTTCCGCCAGAGACGGCAACGCTCGCAGGACCGCAGGAGCCGGTACCGACTGACACGTACGAAGCAAAGGCACCATTATCAAAAAATAAAGTACTCTACAAAAACGGCATGAAAATCGAAATCACAAAAGAAGGATCAGGAACACCTATTGCGACGGGCGAAGTTGCGGTGATGAACTACACTGGTCGCCTCTCCAATGGCACGGTCTTTGACTCAAACGTCGATGCGAAGTTTGGGCACGTCGAACCATTTATGTTTACGCTCGGCCAAAACAGAGTAATCCAAGGCTGGGAGCAGGGCGTCCTCGGTATGAAGGTGGGAGAGAGTCGTACGCTTACCATCCCCGGTGATCTCGCCTACGGACCAAATGGTATCCCCGGCACGATCCCACCCAACGCAACCCTTATCTTTGATGTGACATTGGTGTCTATCAAGTAGGCTGTGGTAGTATCAGCTTCTATGCAACCAATCCGACAAACCCTTACCAATATCGGCGCGTGGTGGCGCCGTCAGTCACGCCGCCGCAAAATTTTCTCCATTGTAGGACTGTTGCTCGTGCTCTATATCATCTTTCACAAAGGCGGATCTGATATGACGACTACGGTCGAGACCGTGAGGCGCCAAGATCTCGTGCAGACGGTATCGGCAAGTGGTACGGTGGTGAGCTCGACTGATCTCTCGCTTGGCTTTGAGCAAAGCAAGATGGTATCAAGTGTGGGTGTCGCCGTAGGGGCAAAAGTAAAGAAAGGAGACGTGCTCGCAAGCCTTTCCAATGGCACTGAGCGCGCGGCCGTGTCTTCGGCCAAGGGCTCGCTCCTTGCTGCACGCGCTCGCTACAACAAAGTACTCGAAGGTTCATCTAACGAAGAGATCAAGCTCGCGCAAGTAGAGCTCGCAAATGCAAGGCGCACGCTCATGAGTGAGGATCTCGAGGCAAAGGCTGATAGCGTCAGTACGACTATTGCTCCGACGATATCAGGAAGCTATGTCGGCGCAGAAGGTGAGTATCGACTTGAGTTCAACAAGCTCGCGCAAAACATGCTCGAATACAACGGAATAGAAAAGGGGACCGTGCGGGTCAATGACATTGCACCCGTGAAGCTCGGTACTAAGGGGCTCTATGTGCAGTTTCCGGCAGGGACCCTCGATGACGTGCCAAGCGGCACCGTCTGGACCGTCATGATCCCCAATGTCGAAGGCGCGTCATACATTGCCAACAAGGCGATGGTAGACCAAAAGGAAGCGGCGCTCGCCGTTGCTCAAGCAACTGCTCGCCAAGCAGATGTCGACGTGGCACTGGCGGATGTCGTCGTCGCGCAGGCAGGAGTCGACAATGCAGTGGCCGCACTCGAAAAGACGATCCTCCGTGCACCAGCGGATGGCACGATCACCGCAGTCGATGTAAAGATCGGCGAGATCGCGGAGATCGGCAAACAAGCGGTAGCCCTCCAAGATGTCGGAAACCTCTATCTCGAAGCAAACGTCAACGAAAGCAGTATCAAGAGTGTGGCAGTCGGGCAAAGCGTGACCGTCACCTTTGATGCATTTCCAGGAGACATCTACCACGCAAGTGTTTCTTCGATCGATCCGGCAGCAACTATCGACAACAACGTCGTCAATTACAAAATCAAGGCACTCGTTACTGAGACTGATCGCATCAGACCAGGTATGACTGCCAACATGACGATCCTTACGGCACAAGTACCCCAGGTGCTCGTGATCCCAGGGCGTATGATCACTACCACTGATGGCGTATCGACCGTCCAGGTCGTGACCGATGAACGCAAGCAAAAGACCGAGTCTCGCACGGTGACGACGGGACTTCGCGGAGACGGGGATATGGTCGAGATCCAAAGCGGCCTCACAGAGGGCGAGCGCGTACTCCTCACTACCAAATAACTATGCCTCGCAAGACGAGTTATTGGCACCGGTTGCGCACTGATGGAGTCGTCGGGCTCTTCTTGGCCAAGCGGGACCTCAAGCGCGCCAATCCGTGGACGACGGCATTGATCGTCTTTGTGATGCTTCTGACATTTCTCAATCTCGTCGTGGTCTCCGGTATCCTCGTCGGTCTTATCGAAGGCTCGGTGAGCGCCGACAAGCAGTACTCATCAGGCGACATTCTTGTGTCTCCCTTTCTCAATAAATCATCGATTGAGCACACACCAGAAGCTGTAGCGATCGCCAAAACACTTCCCACCTACAAGGCATCAGTCGTCCGCTACACAGGAAGCGCGCGTGTGGAGAGCAACTACCGCACCACCATTGCGCCAGACGAGCTTCGTGATGGAGCAGGAGGGTCTCTCTTGGGTATTGATCCCGAAAAGGAACATGCATTTTCGGGGATCGAAAAGTTTGTCGTCGAAGGATCATTTATCGAAAAGGGGGATAGCGACTCTGTCGTCCTTGGCAAAAACCTGCTGTGGAAGTACACACCGATCGAAGCTCCCGGATTTCAGACACTCAAGGATGTGTCCATCGGTTCTCGCATCCGGATTACTATAGGGGATGTAAAAAAGGAGTACTATGTCAAAGGTATCATCTCAAGCAAAGTCGATACGTTTGATAGCTCAGTGATCATGCTCGACTCTGAGGCACGCAAGCTCATTGGCCGCAGCGACTACAATGCAAACCAGATTGCCATTCAGCTCGCACCTGAGAGCGATCCGGCCCAGGCCAAAGCGCTCCTTCTTGCCAGTGGCGTAGGTGAGTGGGCACGGGTGCAGACGCACGATGAGGCATTGCCGAAGTTTCTCAAAGACATTCAGGCGACGTTTGGGATACTAGGAAATGCGATTTCAAGTATTGGCCTTGTCGTTGCGGCGATCACGATCTTTATTGTTATCTTTGTCAATGCGATCACGAGACGCCGCTTTATCGGGATCTTGAAAGGCATCGGCATCACGCCGCGGGCAATTGCGATCTCATATATGATCCAGTCTATATTTTATGCACTCGCAGGATCAGTCATCGGGATGGTTGTCGTCTTTGCACTTCTGAAGCCATTGTTTGTGGCACATCCGATCGACTTTCCGTTCTCAGATGGGATCTTGGTTGCGACCGTGCCCGGCACCATTCTGCGCATGATTATCCTCCTCATTGCTACCATTGTGGCAGGCTATATCCCAGCGCGCATTGTCATCAAGCAAAACACATTATCAGCAATTTTGGGAAGATAATTATAAAAGTATGAAACGAGTGAATAAAAATTATATGAAAAAAATGCATTGCGCAAGGGCGTCTGGCCCGAGCATAGCAACATTTCAGCAGAAATTTATGCGTGGATTTTTTTCATATAATTTTTAGGAACGAGTATATTTATGATAACTGTAAACAACCTATCCAAAATATTTACGTCAGGAGATGCTGAAATCAAGGCCGTCAACGACGTCTCATTTGTCATCCCCGAAGGGCAATTTGTGGCGATCACGGGCCGCTCCGGGAGTGGCAAAAGTACGCTCCTGTACCAGCTCGGGCTACTTGATCGTCCGACCAAGGGCTCGATATTGATCGACGGTATTGAGGTGACCGAGCTCTCCGACAACGATCAGACCCGATTGAGACTTCATTCACTAGGCTACATCTTTCAAGATTATGCGATCCTACCCACCCTCACCGCACTCGAAAACGTCATGGTGCCGCTTCTGATGCAGGGAGTATCGGAGACAGAAGCCAAACACAAGGCAAAGCTTGCGCTCACCCGTGTCGGCCTCGGTGACAGACTTCACAATACCCCGGGCCAGCTCTCGGGTGGTCAGCAGCAGCGTGTCTCCATCGCGCGTGCGATCGGGCACAACCCCCAGGTCGTCTTTGCAGACGAACCGACTGCCAATCTCGACTCCGAGACCTCACGCACTGTGCTCGATGCCTTTCTCGAGCTCAACAAAGAAGGACAGACGATCATCATGGTCACCCACGAGCCCGAATACGCCGCACTTGCAGACCGCATCATCACGCTTGCCGACGGCAAGATAGTGGGGGACGAGATGAATCGGTAATATTGATGAATTGTAATAATAGAGTATAAATACTAGTAATACACTTTTTTATAAAGATGTATGATTGATTTTGGCCACATGAAGGCGCCCCGTTCTCGGGGCTTTTTTGTAAGAAAATCTCACCCAGGCCGTCTGGTATACTGCATCCATGAATACATGTATCGAAAAGAACCAATCCTTTATCAGGCTCGTCATCGTCCTTCTCGCCGTCTTCTTGCTCGGAGCGGCACTTGTGCAATTTAAGCAGCTTCGCTACGTCGGCTCTGGCGTACAGGCTACCAACACCATCACCGTGCAGGGTAGTGGCAAAGTAAATCGCGCTCCCGACACTGCAAAGATTTCTTTCACTGTGCAAGACGAACAAAAGGATGTCAAAGTTGCACAAGACAATGTGAGTAAAAAGGTGGATGCGGTGACCAAGGCTCTCAAAGATCTCGGAGTAGACGAAAAGTACATCGTCACTGACTCATACAATTCATACCCCCAATACGACTATGTAAACACGATCCGCTGTATCACGACGCCATGTCCGAGCAACTCGACTCCGGTCATTCGTGGCTATCAAGTCTCGCATAGTGTAACCGTGTCAGTAAAAGACCTCGACGCAGTACCCGGTGTACTCGGCGCACTTGCCGATGCAAAGGTAACCAATATCTCAGGACCAAACTTTGGCTTCGAAGATGACAAGGCAGTGGCTCGTGAGGCGCGCGACCTTGCCATCAAGGACGCAGAAGCTGAGGCAAAGAAGCTTGCCAAGTCACTCGGCGTGAGACTCGTGCGCATCGTGTCATTCTCTGATAGTTCTGGTGGATACCCACAACCAATGTACGCACGCGATATGATGGCAGGCACTTCAACAAAAGCTGAAAGTGTGCCAAATCTTCCAGTAGGAGAGCAGAACATCACCTCAAATGTCACCGTGGTCTATGAAATCAAGTAAGTAGATTTGACTAAAATTCGCTCCCAAGGTATTATGCCCAAGTAATGCCCGCGGGGCGTTTTTTAATAGGAAGATTATCCCAAACGTATGAAACAATTTCTCATCAATACCAAGAACGAGCTCAAGCATGTGGTCTGGCCGACTCGTGCGCGCGCGATCACGTACGCGGCAATCATCATCGCGTTTTCGCTCGTACTTGGCTACGTACTCTTTGCGTTTGATGAACTCTTCCGCCAAATTTTGAAAGCTATCTTCGTCAAATAATATGTCCAAACAAGAATACACAGGAGAGAGGCACTGGTACGCGATCCATACTTACTCTGGCTATGAGAACGCCGTGCTCCGCAATATCAAGCAGCGTATCGAGTCGCTCGATATCGGTGACAAGATCTTTAATGTCGTGGTGCCAACCGAAAAGAAAATCAAGATCAAGGCAGGGAAGCGCGTCGAGGTAGACGAAAAGGTATACCCAGGATACGTGCTCGTAGAAATGATCGTGGACGACGAAAGCTGGTTTGTGATCCGCAACACGCCTCGCGTGACGGGCTTTGTGGGATCAGGGGTGACCCCCGTACCGCTTACCGAAAAGGAAATCAACTACTTCCTCGGCCGCATGGACAGCGACGAAGCTGCAAAGCATACGATCGATCTCGAAGTGGGAGAAATCATCATTATCAACGACGGACCCTTCAAAGACCTCGAAGGACGCGTGTCAGAAGTGGACCGTGAGCGCGGCAAGGTGCGCGTCATGGTGTCGCTGTTTGGTCGCGAGACTCCCGTCGAGCTCGACTTTTTGCAAGTCAAAAAGCTCTAAACCTCTCTCCGGGACGCACTGTATCCTGCCTGCGGGACTTGGGCTTCGCCCTTCGGACACGTCCTCGTCAGGATACAGTGCGTCCCGTCATTCGGTTTACAAATCTGCTATTTCTGCTATAGTACTCCCTGTTACGCTACTGCTTCTACATTAGCAATACTAGACCCAAGGGGTATATAGATTTATGGCCAAAAACATTACCAAAAAGATCAAACTTCGCGCAGTGGGAGGCATGGCAACCCCAGCTCCACCGCTCGGTCCCGCACTCGGTCAGGCCGGTGTAAACATTGGTGACTTCGTCCAGAAGTTTAACGCCGCAACCGCTGACAAGCGCGGCGAGACACTCGGCGTAAAGATCGACGTGTACGATGACCGCACCTACGACTTCCGCGTGACGGAGCCTACCATGACCTCACTTATCTTTAAGGCAGCAGGCATCGACAAGGGTTCTCAGAAGCCTCGCACCTCAAAGGCTGGCAAACTCACTCGAGACCAAGTCCGACAGATTGCAGAACGCAAAATGCCCGACCTCAACGCCAACGACATCGACGCTGCGATGAAAATCGTCGAAGGATCGGCACGAAGCGCAGGTATCGAAGTGGTGGGATAAAACCAAAACTTTCTATCAATAAATAAAAAAGCCGTTCCCGAAAGGGAATGGCTTTTTGCATTAGGCTGCAGGATTGTACTTGTATACTTCAACCCGGGCACTTTCTTTGTTGCCTTTGTCTTTTTCGTCTATTGTTTTTGGTTGCCTTTTTTCAAAATATACGGATTGTGAAAGATCAATCTCATACAAATTGCTATCAAACCCACTAAACATGATTGCATTGTCTGCGGGGTAGGAGGCTTCAATGGTGGTGATATGCAGCTCTTCAATAACCAAATGCTTGAGGGCAAGTTGGTAAATCTGATCACCGCCGCAAATCCAAACGATGTCGCCAGCTGCTTTGTGGGCAATTGCAAGTGCTTCCCATAAATTATCAACGACGATAAATCCTTTTGTCTCAAGTGTCTTATCTCTTGAAATAGCAATGCATATTCTGCCTTCAAGCGCTTGTTTGAAGGATCGAGCAGTATTTCCTCCCATGATGATGGCGCAGCCCATTGTTTTGGGGACAAAGTTTAGCCCATAATCATCGGTGACACCCCATTTGGGAACTTTTGGTCCATGGCCGATAACACTATTTTTGTCTTGTGCGACGATAAGGTGTATTGGTTTGTGTTTTTGCATGATTTTCTGTTTTTAATTTGCTCTCACATTACCAATTTCCTCGGATTTGTCAATTTTGACTTATGGGGTAGAAAGGGTAATGTGAGGACAAACGAAACAACATTTCATAACTATAAAATTCTTTACAAATGGAAAAAAATTCTCAACCAAAGTACAAAAAAACTGTACTCAAGTCAGGTACTATTAGTATTACCAAAATTGTTGGTAACAAACCTTGTCCGGAACATCGAATTATTCGAGACAGAAAAAAGCTTATTGATATCATTAAGATCTTAAGAAAAGAAGGTCTTAGAATCGGCTATACCGGCGGGGTATGGGACCAAATTCATGATGGTCATATAAAGTACATCAGAAAAGCAAAATCACTATGTGACATACTTGTTGTTGGTGTAGATGATGATGAGTTTACCAAACAAAGAAAGCCTGATCAAAAAAACAGGCCGATTGATACCCTTGAGGTACGGTTCATCACTCTTTCAGAAATGCGCTCTATCAATATCCTTACCCCTCGAACAGTAAATGAGCCTATGGAGCAATTAATCATGGACATACTTCCTGATGTAGCTGTTTTTTCAAAATCTACAAAAGATGCAGATGAAGAAGAGATACGGCAGGTCCGTGGCCCTTATTGTGGGGAGATTGTGTTTCTTGAGCCCCAATCAACAAATTCGTCCACTGAAAAGATTAGAAAAGTTGCCATGAATGGAGCGCATGAGCTTGCGGTGCACTTAAAGAAAAGTCTCAACGGAGTAAATGTTAACATACTTGAAACTTCGTTAAATGCGTACTTTTCTAAAACAGAAGGAGGTGGATCATGACAAAAGCACTTGTTTTATACATGCCAGTTATCCATCAAGGATATGTAGCATTTATTGAACGACATCAGCCGGCAGATATAGTGTTACTTACTGTAGAAGGGTGTAAATCAATTAACTCTGCCATCGCAGACCAGCTCAGTAGAGATATTCGTGCTATTCCTGCCGAAGAGGTCGGAGCGTATCTTCATTGTAAGTTTCCTGCGCTACGAATCCGCATATTTGAGGATTTTCAGTTTCTCTTTCAATTTAAAACTCTTGTGATGCCTGACGAAGATATTTCCCATGCAATAAAGGAAAAAATCAGTTGGGCAACAGTTGAGTTTGACACTTGGTTTCTTCGATATGATTGGAATGCCGTAAATATTCCAAAAGGAGTTGAGCCTGATTGTGAAATATCACAAGATCAGCTTGATCGGGATTTCATGAAAATTGCTCAGATCGAATCAGAAAAAAGTGCAGACTTCTGGCGCCAAGTTGGCGCAGTTGTTCCCATTGGAGACACGTTTCTTGCAGCATTCAACAAATGGATGCCGACTCAAATGGAAGCCTATATTTACGGTGATATGCGTCTTATTATGAAGCAAGGTGAACAACCGGAAATATGTGGCGCAATCCATGCAGAACGATCTATTTTTACTCAAGCTGTAAAACACGGTATTCCTCTGGAAGGAAAGAGTATTTATACTACAACATTTCCATGCTTGCAGTGCGCTCAAATGATCGTTGAGGTTGGTTTCAAAAAGGTGTTCTTTAGAGAAGGGTATTCAAATCAACACGCAGCTGAATTATTGAAAAAAGCTGGCATTGAAATTATCCAGGTGAAATAATAAAGTCCCGCGATTATAGCGGGACTTTTTGCCTCTAATTTTGTTTTTTTCCAAACCACGTGGCGATACGGCCACCTTCTTCGGGTACCACTAGTTGTGCATGAAGGTGATATACAGTAGCGCCAGAAAGTGCTGGATCACCAAATCTGCTAAAGAAAAGAAACCCACCGCCTTTGATGCCATATTCATCACAAATTTGTTTTTGTAATGCAAACAAATTTTCATACGCTTTTGAGGGTAGAACCGAAAAGTCTTCAGCATACTTTTGTGCAACAATCACAAACTGATGTTTGGTGCCAGGGTATTTGTGTTGATTTTCAAAAGCAAACCAGTGCGGTGTTTCATAGAGAATTCTTTTTGCTTCAAATCTAGCATCTTCTATATGTTCACGGCCAAAGGGATCAATACCCAATTTGTGAATTTTTTCAAGCTTTTTCTTGTAGTCTTCGGAGCCTGCGTTTTGGATGTACACGAAATTTTTCATATTGTTCATATCAAGTAGTTTTTCCAACATTACCATATAAATTAAAAAAGTCTACCCGAATGGGCAGACTTACTTTTTCATTTTAAATTAACGTTGGAACTTGCATCCAAGGATAAGGGTTGTAATCCTCGAGCTCAAAATCTTCTACACGAAAATCTGTAATAGATACAATGTCTCTTTTTGGCCGCAAATATAGGCTCGGCAACGTACGAGGTTCACGAAGAAGAAGTTTTTCAATAGCTTCTTTTTGAATATCGTACATTTGCGGATTGGGCAGTACGTGGCCGTAATAGGTAAATTGCGTATCAGTACAGTATGCAACCATCATCCCAATTGCTACCCATTCAGTCAGATTTAGTACAAGACCAACAGCATTGTCAGATGATCTTTGATACACGGTCATGTTCACTGTGCGATCATCCATCACATCAAACTGTACAATATTGCCATGACAAGGAGCAACTACTACTTGTCGTGGTGAGCCTTGTGCCTTGTCTCCCAGCGCAAATGGTGGATACCATGTTGTAAGAAGATTTGTCCTTAAGAGTGGATTTTGTTTCATTTGGCTTATGAGCGCATCAATTTGATTGAATGTTTTCCCGTTAGCTAATGGCATTGCGGTTAACATTGGTCCATATGAACCTGGTCCAAGATCACCCTCAGGTAATCCCCAGCGAGCGCATTTTTCTTCTGTTACCCATCTTTTCCAAAAAGATTCCGGGCAGCCAAAACTCATCAGTTGTTCAAGTGTCCGAGCGCCATTGATAAATCCAATAATTTCTCCAATAGCGCCTTGCCATAATTTGTATTTTCCTAAATCACGTATAGGCGAGACAGGCACTCCATTGGTCAAATCATAGGACAAAAGCCTGCAAGGGAGTTCCAGACAGTATTTATGTCCAGAATTTTCATTCTCTGACAAGCTTGCATGGATACTTGTTTTTTTATTGCCATAGTTGAGAGTTTCCCGTAAGAGGTTTTCGTACTGTGAGTCAGGTTTTCTTGCATCTACAGACTTGTAGCGAATAATTTGTTTTTCCATATTTTTAAATTTGCTCAAATACTACAGTTAAATCACCCAAAGTCAAATCATCTAAAATGCTACAATCTCCCCATGCAAATCCGTATCAAAAAGCTCGATCCCACGCTCCCAGACCTCCGCTATGCCAAGGCAGGGGATGCTGGGTTTGATGTGTATGCGCGGGAGCGGACGGTGCTGGTGCCTGGGTTGCAGACTGCAGTCGCGACCGGGGTGTCTATCGAACTTCCGGTAGGGTATGTATCGCTCGTGTGGGACAAAAGTGGGCTTGCGATCAAGCATGGGCTCAAGGTGCTGGGTGGGGTCATCGACGCGGAGTATAGAGGTGAGTACATGATCGGCATGATCAATCTCAGCGACAAGGAATATGTGTTTGAAAAAGGCGACAAGGTCGCACAAGTGCTGATCCAAAAGGTAGAGCATGTGACGTTTGAGGTAGTAGACCGACTCAGTGAGACCGAGCGGGGAGCGACAGGGTTTGGGAGCTCTGGGAAATAAAGGCTGAAATAGCAAAAGTCAGGTTTTCTGCTATCATCTTTGGTATGAAGCACGACTATTTCAAGAAGCTTGTGGCGGCAGCGATTGAGGCGCTCTATGGAGTGACGGCACAGTTTGCGGTGGAATGGCCCAAGGATATGGCGCACGGTGACTATGCTACAAACGCCGCGCTTGTAGTCGCCAAGCAGCTCGGCAAAAATCCAATGGAGATAGCAGAAGCGCTCGCAGCGTATCTCGACGCGCGCAAAGAGCACTTCGTCGCGTCAGTGCGTGCTGTGGCGCCGGGCTTTATCAACTTCACCATCAGCCGCACGCATCTCGTCGACGCAATCAAGGAAGCAGCAAACGTAGATACGTATGGCCACACCAATGTGTACACCGGCAAACATATATTGGTAGAGCATTCATCACCCAATCTGTTCAAGCCATTTCATATCGGCCACCTGATGAACAATACGATCGGGGAGAGTATCACGCGTCTTGCGAAGTATAGTGGTGCGCAGGTGAGTACTGTTTCATTTCCGTCAGACATTTCGCTTGGAGTAGCGAAGGCGATTTTTATTCTTCTCGAAAAGTATGGTGCTGACTTTGTACCAACTGATGTGTCGGTACTCGGGGATGCATATGTACAAGGCGTGAAGCGATACGACGAAGATGAAAGCATCCAGTCACGAGTGAAAGAAATTGCAGACAATCTCTATGCAGGGAAGGAAAGTCCGGAATGGCAACTCTTTCAAGTGTGCAAGAAACTCAATATCGCATACTTCGAATCAATCGTTGCAAAGCTCGGCTCGCACTTTGATGCATATATATATGAGAGCGAGGCGGGAGTGGATGGCAAAAAGATTGTCTTGGAAAATACACCTAAGGTTTTTACTGAAAGTGAAGGTGCCATCGTGTACATTCCTGATGAGTCATCCAAACTTCACACCTCAGTCTTTATTAACTCACAAGGAAACCCAACGTACGAAGCAAAGGATATCGGACTGTTAAGTCTCAAATTTGAAAAATACACAGACTTATATCAATCTATATTTATCACTGACGCACAGCAAGTGTCGCACTTCAATGTCGTCCTCGACGCTGCTGCACATATCAATCCTTTATGGAAAGAAAAGTCGTTGCACCGATACCACGGTCGCATGTCGTTTAAGGGACAGAAGATGTCGTCTCGCCTCGGAGGGGTGCCGATCGTAGAGGATGTACTTAGTACGGTGATCGAAGAAGTGAAATCCAAAAATGTAGATGTAACAGATGAGGCTGCACAGCAGATCGGAATTGCTGCAATCAAGTTTGCAATACTGCGTGCAGCTGCGGGCAAGAACATCGACTTTGATCCCGACACGTCGCTCTCGTTTGAAGGAGACTCGGGTCCATATCTCCAGTACACGGCCGTGCGCGCTGGTTCACTTCTCGCCAAAGCTGCTGAAGCAGGTATCATACCTGATGCGACTAGTGCTATAGCAGGCACCGAAACGATCGAACGCCTCGTCGCGCGATTCCCAGAGATCATGACCGAAGCACAGCGCGACTGGGCGCCGCACACCATCGTCGGCTACCTTCTCGATCTCGCCCAATCTTTCAACTCCTGGTATGGCCAAGGCAAGATCATCGATGAAGACAAGCAGGCAACGGCGTACAGGCTTGCAGTCGTCAAAGCAGTGCGGCAGACGCTCACCAATGGACTGTATGTGCTTGGCATTGAGGTACCCGAGAGGATGTAGTACTATAGCTCAATATGATTCACGAAACAGAAGAACGAAGTTTGATCATTATTAAGCCAGACGCAGTGCAGCGCTCTCTCGTAGGGGAGATCATCAATCGCTTTGAACGCAAAGGGCTCAAGATCATCGGGATGAAGATGATGCATCTCAAAGAAGCGCTTCTCAAGGAGCACTATGCACATGTCGCAGACAAACCGTTTTATCCGCGCATTGAGCGATTTATGATGTCGAGCCCAGTGATCGTCATGGCAGTTGCCGGTATCAAGGCAGTTGATGCGATCCGTACGATCGTCGGTCCGACCAAGGGCTATGAAGCACAGGGAGGAACGATTCGCGGAGACTATGCACTTTCAATGCAATCAAACGTCGTGCACGCATCTGACTCGGTAGAAAACGGCGCGGCAGAAATAAAGCGTTTCTTTGCAGAAGATGAAATCGTTGACTACGACAAAGTTGATACGAAATTCATTTTTTCTGACGACTTGATGTAAAACTTTGCGTATTGTCTGCTTATCTCGGTAACGACACACTACTTGTATCCACCTGTCTATCTTGTTGCAAAGGAGAGGGTAGGTATAATAGAGATACGGCTATGTACAAATAGTACTTAGAACAAAACTGTATGGGCAACCGTCGTAGATGCTTTGAGACTATGGGTGTGAGTACTAATTTGCATCGAAGTATCACTGTATCTCACGTGGCCCACTTGGCTTTAAAGCTACAGTACTATTTGCTACATAGCCGTAAGAAGGGCCCCTCACTGCGATCGCGGTGAGGGGATTTTCTCCTTTTTATATGCGATACTAGCGATATGTACAAACGATTGATTGCCGCATCTGCAGTGCTCGGAATACTCACGCTCGTGCTCAATGCCGTTGCGGTTGCCTTCTACTGGTATGTATCTATTGGCTGGTTTGATATGCTGATGCATACGCTCGGGGGTGTGTTTGTCGCAGTGTTGGGGAGCGCGTTTTTGTGGAAGTATCTGCGCATGCTTCCTGCGCGTGAATTCTTCATCACGCTTGCACTCTTTGTCTTTGTGGTCGGCCTTGCGTGGGAGTACTACGAGTACGTCGTGCAGTTTTATATAAAGACCGTGCACCTTGCGGACATGATGGACTCGATCTCTGATCTCATCTGCGACATGATCGGAGGATGTATCGGCGCGCTTTTTGTCATCGGGCTCAGGAAACGGTACAATAGACGATAATGTCTACTGATAAGAAATTAAAACTCACATTTGCAGGCGGCACAGGCTCTGTGACGGGCGCAAACTTCCTGGTGGAAGGTGAAGGCATTTCATTTCTCGTCGACTGCGGACTCAATCAGGGTACCAAGATGGCAGATGACTGGAACTGGAACCCCTTTCCCTACGATCCATCCAAGGTCGACTATCTTTTTATTACCCACGCGCACATCGACCACATCGGTCGCATCCCCAAGCTCGTCCACGACGGCTTCAACGGCACGATCATTTCGACGATCCCGACCAAGGACATCACGGAGCTCATGCTCGAAGACACGGCCAATATCCTCAGTCACTCCGACAACACCGACCTCAAAGACATCTACAGTCCTGCCGTGCTCGAAAAGGTCATGAAGCTCTGGAAGACGATCGATTATCACCAAGATCTCTCAGTAGGAGAGTATGTATTTCGCTATCGTGACTCAGGGCACGTGCTCGGCTCCGGCATGCTTGAGCTTATTTATAATAATAAGAAAATCGTCTTTACGGGTGACCTCGGGAATAGCCCGTCTCCGCTCCTGCGCGACACCGAACCGCTTCAAAAAGTCGACTATCTCCTCATGGAAAGTGTCTATGGCGACCGCAACCACTCCGAGCGCGCGCTTCGCCGCGAAAAGCTTGAGGCAACCATCGAAGACAACTACAAGCGCAAGGGGACACTGGTGATCCCGACGTTCTCTCTTGAGCGTTCACAAGAATTGCTATTTGAAATAGATCAGCTCGTTGAGCATGACCGCATTCCGCAGATGCCGATCTTCTTTGACAGTCCGCTCGGCATCAAGCTCACCAAGGTATATCAAAAGTATGCAAAGTATTTCAATGACTTTGCGCGCAAGCTTGCCGAGAGCGGCAATGACATCTTTAGCTTCCCAGGATTGAAAGCCACCCTTCTCACCGAAGAGTCCAAAGAAATTCTGCATTCGACCAATCCCAAGATTGTGATTGCAGGAAGCGGGATGAGCAATGGCGGGCGTGTGCTGCACCATGAAGCCAACTACTTGCCCAACCCCAACAACACCCTGCTTCTGACGGGCTATCAATCACTTGGCACCATGGGACGCCTCATCCAAGACGGTGCAAAGGAAGTGCACATCAACGGCCAGACCGTGCAGGTACGCGCACATGTCGTCTTTATCGATGGGTACTCTGGACACAAGGACTCTGATCACCTTATAGAATTTGTGGAAGGGAGCGCTGACACGCTCAAGAAAGTGTATGTGGCAATGGGAGAGCCGAAGTCGTCGCTGTATCTCACGCAGCGCCTTCGCGACTATCTCGGACTCGAAGCCTACGCACCACAGGAAGGCGACGTGATAGAATTGGATTGCAACTAACCTATGGATGATCAAGCTTCTTCAAACAAATACATCTGCTACAACGGCCCGCTCGAAAATGCTGAGAAGCACGCGCACAACAAACTCAAAATAGGTGTCAGTGGTGCAGCAGAGACCGGGCACTGCGGGCTCAATGCGCTTGAGATGGCCAAAGAGCTTGGACGACAAGTGATACAGCAAGGCGGCATCCTGATCACCGGTGCAACGACGGGTTTCCCACTGTGGGCTGCGATGGGTGCCAAGGAAGCACGCGGCATCTCGATCGGACTCTCGCCTGCAATGAACGAAAAGGAACATGTCGAAGGTTATCGATTACCCGTTGATTATATGGATCTCATCATCTACACGGGATTTGGATTCCCAGGACGAGACCTGCTCTTTACCCGCAGCTGCGACGCGATCATCATCGGGTGCGGGCGCATCGGGACGATACACGAGTTCACTATAGCCTTCGAAGACGGCAAGCCGCTTGGCGTGCTCCAGGGTCCCTGGACGATGGCAGATCAGATCAAGGATATGATCGACAAGAGCAACCGCCCCGGCGATCGAGTAGTCTTTGATGATGACCCGAAGCGTCTGATCGAAAAGGTGATCAAGATGGTAGAGGATGACAAGAAAAAGGTAGCGGATGGGAGGGCGATCTAGCTCGTGTGCAGGACTTGTGCTAGGATAGGGTATAAGCGCTTGAGGGACTATCACTCCCGAGCTTCTGAGAAGAAACCCTATGGGGAGTAGAACTCAATCAATGAGGCAGTCCATGGACTGTGAACAAGGTGGTACCGCGGAACAAAAAAATCCGCCCTTGGAATGTAATCGTAAAGATTATTTCCACGGGCGGTGTTTTAGTTTTTTCTCAATTTAATTTTAGGACAACACATCCAAATCAATAAAGGAAGCCACAAGAGCATGATTGCTACCTGGGTCAAAAAAGTTAGTAAGGGTTTAGGATTTCTGTAATCGGTAGGCAAATCTTGTAACATTGCCATACAACCCAAACCTATTGTTAAGTAGCAAGCAAGCACCTGTTCCGCTGGCCCCATGGGAGCTGTTAAGAAACTTATAAATTTCTCCATAATTTCATTTTTTATAACCATACCAAATAATTGTAATATGTCAAATATAGAATCAATCAACCAAAAATCAAACGCGGCGCTTCGCGAAGAAGCAATTTTGGCATTTTGGCAGGAGAAGGATATTTTCAACAAGACATTGACTAAGGATGCATATCCCAAGGGTGACTTCGTCTTTTATGAAGGACCGCCGACGGCAAATGCAAAGCCGGCGCTCCACCACCTCGAATCTCGCGCATTCAAGGATGTCATCCCTCGCTACAAGACGATGCAAGGCTATCGCGTCGCGCGTCGTGCAGGGTGGGATACACATGGACTTCCCGTCGAGCTCCAGATCGAAAAGAAGCTCGGACTTACGTCGAAGAAAGATATCGAGAAGTACGGCATCGCGCAATTTAACAAAGAGTGTAAGGACTCAGTATTTACCCATATCAAAGACTGGGAAGTATTTACCGATCGCATCGGCTACTGGGTCGACCAAGACAATGCCTACTACACCTTCAATCCATCATACATGGAAAGTCTCTGGAACATCATGGCTCATATCAACGACCGTGGACTACTCTACAAAGACTATCGCGTCGTGCCATGGTGTGCACGCTGCGGTACCGCACTTGCCTCCCACGAGCTTGCACAGGGGTATCAGGATGATAAAGATTTGAGTGTTACGGCGAAGTTTAAAATCACCAACGAAAAGATCGGTGATTATGAAGTGGGAGAGAATACTTTTATTCTTGCGTGGACTACAACGCCATGGACATTACCAGGCAATGTTGCATTGGCAGTAGGTAAAGATATCGAGTACTGTTTGGTTGCTGCTGAAAATAATGAAGTGTTAATTGTTGCAAAAGATAGAATTTCTGAAATTCCTATACAGGGATCTCCAGGAAAAATCGTAAAAGGCTCTGACCTCGTTGGTCTCGAATACGAACCACTCTATCCATACCTCGCAACTATCATCACCGGTCCCGAACAAGAAAAGATGAAGAATGCATACAAGGTCTATGCAGCTGACTTTGTCACCACGACTGATGGTACGGGGATTGTCCATACGGCAGTCATGTACGGACAAGAAGACTTTGAACTCGGCACCAAGGTGGGACTGCCGAAATTTCATACGGTAGATGAGACGGGGAAGTTTGTCGCAGGGACGGACTTTCTCGAAGGACGATTTGTGAAGGACGAAGATGTGGCAGTCGATATCATCAAGGACCTTGCGCACCGCGGACTCCTCTTTAAGAAAGAAAAGTACGAACACTCATACCCGCACTGCTGGCGATGCAAGACGCCGCTTATCTATTACGCGCGCGACAGCTGGTACATCCGGATGGAAGACCTTCGTCCTGAACTTATAAAAGAAAACCACAAGATCAACTGGGAGCCAGAGCATATCCGTGATGGGCGATTTGGGGAGTGGCTCAAGGGGGATAAAGACTGGGCGATCTCGCGTGAGCGATACTGGGGGACTCCGCTTCCGATTTGGATAAATGATGCAGGGGAGCGACTGGTGGTCGACAGTGTCGATACGCTCAAGAAATATGCCAAGAAATCTGGTAACACATATTTTGTGATGCGCCATGGACAAGCGCAGACCAACGAACAGGATCTTCTCAATTGCGATATTGGAAATCATGTTGAACTAGTTGAGAGTGGCAAAGAAAAAGCGAAAGAATCAGCCCAGTCTCTTACAGACAAAAAGATTACAAAGATCTTTTGCTCACAACTACATCGCACTCAGCAAACCGCAGAGATAGTAAAGGAAACACTTGGATTAGATGTTGAAATTGTATTGGACGCACGCCTCAACGAGACCAACTTTGGTGATGCAAACAATAGTTCAAAATACGAATTTAATAACAAGTACCGCAAGGCCAAAAATTTTGACGTATCTCCAGAAAACGGAGAATCATTAAATGATATGCGCAAAAGAATAGGAGAGTTCTTGTATGAAATAGAGAATACCTACAAAGACGAAAACATTTTGATTGTTTCGCATGGAGATCCTTTGTGGATGATCGATACTGTTGCTCATGGATATGATATAGATGCTTCCTATGAAACAGCCTTACCTCGCTATATCAAAACAGGTGAAGTTCGCATACTCGACTTTGCACCACTTCCACACAACGATCTCTACGAGCTCGATCTCCATCGTCCGTACATCGACAGCGTCGTACTTCACAAAGACGGCAAAGACTACACCCGCATCAAAGAAGTGATGGACGTGTGGTTTGACTCCGGTGCGATGCCCTTTGCACAGGATCATTATATGGGCACTGGAGATCTTTCTTACCCAGCAGACTTTATATCCGAAGGTATCGATCAGACGCGTGGATGGTTTTATACACTCCTTGCAGTCGGAGTACTCATGGGACGCGGCACGCCGTACAAAAACGTGATCTGTCTTGGACACTTACTCGACAAAGAAGGCAAGAAGATGAGTAAGTCCGTCGGCAACATCGTCGAGCCATTTGAGCAAATGGACGAGTTTGGTGTGGACGCAGTACGCTTTTGGATGTATTCAGTCAACGCACCAGGCGAGAGCAAAAACTACGATGAAAAGTCAGTCGCAGAAATCAACAACAAGGTATTCAATCTCCTTGGGAATGTCTATGCGTTTTATGAGCAGTACCGCGACGCATCACTTGAAAAAGATCTAAAAGAAAGTACACATGTACTCGATACTTGGATCACAGCGCGTCTCAATCAAACCATAGAAAGTGTGACCAAAGGACTTGATGCATATGATCTCTTTGCACCTACTCGCACGCTCAGGGAATTTGTCGATGATCTCTCGACCTGGTATTTGCGCCGCTCACGAGACCGCCTCAAAGACGGTGATGCAGATGCAAAGCGCACGTTGTACACAGTACTCAAAACAACCGCACAACTTCTCGCACCATTTGGACCATTCTTTGCAGAAGATTTGTGGCTCAAGCTCAAGAATGACAACGATCCAGAAAGTGTGCATTTGAGTGTGTGGCCAAAGGTAGGAAATATAGATTCTGAATTGTTAAATGATATGCAAATTGTTAGAAACTTTTCTACAGCAGGGAATGCATTCCGTAAGAGTAAAAATATTCCAATTCGCCAGCCATTAAAACTAATGAAGATTTCATATGACGGTTTGTCTGAAGATTTAATTTCACTTATTTGTGATGAGCTCAATATAAAAGAAGTTGTAGTGGATATGGAAATCAAGCCGGCAGGCGAGGTATATATGGATACTGAAATCACCCCCGAGCTCAAACTCGAAGGTGACTATCGCGAACTCGTTCGCATGATCCAAGACCTCCGCAAAGAAAAGGGTCTGATGCCAGCAGATGTGATTGAGCTCGCGCTTCCGGAGAAGTATCAAGAAATTTATGAGAAGTTTGGGGAGGAATTGAAAAAGACGGTGGGAGCGAAGGAGGTCGAAATTAGTGGGGAAGAAATAGTGATTCAGTAAATATGAAGAAGGTCGTCGCGTTTGACTTTGATGGAGTGCTTGCAGAAAGCCTTGATCTCTGGTTTCGAATCAATCAAAGCAATAATCCAGGACTTACCAAAGAGGAGTATAGTGCAATGTCGCACGGTAGCTATATTGACGCATTTGAAAATAAAAAGTTAGTTTCTACAGATGCTGGCCTTGAGGAATACCGTCGCGAGTTATTAAAAATTGAAACCCCAAACTCCATTGTATCGTTTATAAAAAACAACTCCGAAAAATACATATTTGCAATTGTTTCATCTGGAAACGAAGTGACTATCAAAAGCTTTCTCGTCAAAGAAGGTATAGAAAATAAGTTCTCTACTATTTTGGGATATGAAAGCCACAAAAGTAAGACAGTTAAATTAACAGATCTATCTAGTATGTATGGTGTTGCAACTAAAGACACTGTGTTTGTAACCGATACCCTTGGAGATGTGATGGAAGCGCACCAAGCAGGTGTTAAAAGTATTGGTGTCTTGTGGGGACTCCATGATCGGACAACACTTGAGCGAGGTAAGCCAGAAGTGATTATCGATGATCCGTCTCAACTTGAAGAAACGGTTGAAAGGGTATTAAATGGCTAATATGAAAACCGCACTCATCATTCACGGCTGGCCGAGCAAGGAAGAATTTTTTGATCCGGCTACGCCAGCACCTTCCAACAACCACTGGCTCCCATGGCTTCAGAAACAACTCCTTCTAAAAGGCATTCTTGCGCAGACACCAGAAATGCCTGATGCGTATGAGCCCAACTATGAGAAATGGAAGGCAACCTTTGAGCAATTTCATGTCGATGAAGAAACTACCCTTGTCGGTCACAGTTGTGGCGGGGGATTTCTCGTACGATGGCTGAGTGAAAACAAGGTAAAGGTGGGTCCTGTAATTCTTGTTGCGCCATGGATGGACGTAGCGCATGAAGAACGAGAGAGCATTGGAGGCTTCTTTGATTTCGAAGTCGATCCGACACTGAGTGATCGTACTGACGGAGTGACGATATTTATTTCAAGCGATGATGATCAGCCAATACTTGATATAGTAGAACTGCTCGAACAAATGTTGAAAGGCCACTTTACGAGAAGGTTTGAAGACAAGGGTCACTTCTGTATCAGTGATGGTGTTGCGGAGTTTCCTGAGTTGTTGGAAGAGATAGGTAAGTAAAAAAGCCTGCAATTATGCAGGTCTTTTACATTTAAAAAAAGAATTTCTTTCCAGCGCCGATTTCCACAATAGTACACGCAAGTCTCCAGTTATTGAAATTCCAATTAACATGGTTTTGGATTTCTTCAGCAAGCTTTTTAATTGATTCCTCTTCAATATTTTCTTCTTTAAAAAGAATGCTTATCATAATATCTCCCGTTATGATTCGCGTACAGTTTTCAACTGTAACGATCACATTGTGCAAGTCTGAAACATTAAAATCGTCTTCCTGAGCGATTGTTTTTTGAATTTGTCCCACAAGAGTATCAATTTCGTATTTATACGAATTAAATAACCTCATCAAAAATCCAGCTTTATAGCTAATTTTTACAAGAGCTTCAGTTCTAATAATCGGACTAAATGATTTACGTTTTTTGGAAACAATTGCAACGTTTCCATCGTCTACTATTGTCATGATGATAAATTTTGTTTGAAATTACTTTACTTGTAAAAAATTAAAAGTCAAGAGTGTACAATACTCCCATGCACACGATTCATCACACCAAGGCGGTGATACTGAGGAGTCAGCCCACACGTGAGGCTGACAAGATGTATTGGCTCTTTACGGAGGACTTTGGGCTCGTGGTTGCGGTTGCGACTGGAGTGAGGAAGGCGGGATCAAAGCTTGCGGGGCAGCTTGTGGATTATAGCTTTGTCGAGTCAGATCTTGTGAAGGGGCGAGACGTCTGGCGGCTCATCAGTGCCACCTCGATCTGTGCGCCGCTTGCGGGTCAGACCCAGCATCCACTTGCGCGCGCGTATGTGCGGATACTGGGGGCAGTCGATCGATTTGTCATCGATGAGGGAGTGCATGGAGACATCTTTGCGACGCTTCGCGAAGCGGGAGATATGGTCGGAGGTGCGTACACTGATGCCAAGCGATTTGATACGCTCGTGATCTGGCGCATACTGGTGTCGCTCGGATACATCGGGGTGGATTTACTTGATCAGCAGCTCTATGCGACGCCGCTTCTTGGTGCGCTTGCGTCTCTCGATGATGCGCAGACCAAGGCGATGATCGAACGTGTGAATATGACGATCAAAGAGACGCATCTGTAATGCTATACTTGTACAGACATGCCCGAACCTATCGATCATATCGAAGAGCTCCAAAAGCGCCTGTACTCGCGCGATCCTGACAATGTGCCCAAGCGCAAATTTGGGATCCTGCATCCGACTCGCCAATCGACACAGTCTACCTGGGGAGATGTGAAGCTTCCCGTCGACAAGACGGTGCAGCACTTGAGCGCATCGCGGTACAAGCGGTTTTTTGTGTTTGCGCTTCTCTTCTTTTTGCTCGGCCTTGCCGTTGCGCTCTTTGCATACTATCGTGGGGCGATCACACTCTCGAGCAAAAACGTCGAGCTCACCATCCTCGGCAACTCATTTGTCGCAGGGGGAGAAGAGCTCCCGATCCAGATCGAAATTGCGAACAAAAATAGTGCCGACCTGACGAATGCCGAACTCGTCATCAACTACCCCAAAGGCGCAACTGACGAGACGGGAAGCGATGTCGTGCGTATCGAGCGAGAGCTCGGCACGATCGCTTCCGGCAAGACCAAGAGCGAAGAATTTATCGCCGTGCTCTATGGCGAGCAAGGGATCAGTCGCACGATCACCGCAACCCTTACCTACGAACTCGAGGGATCATCTGCATCATTTCGCAAAGAAAATTCGTTTTCGGTGATGATCAGCTCCTCTCCGGTGGGTCTCACGGTCGATGTACCGACTGCTGTCGTATCCGGCCAACCATTTACCCTCACGCTTCGCAATTCTTTCACCGGAGATAAGCTCTTGCCCAACGTCGTCGCCCGTGTCGAGTATCCCAACGGCTTCATCTTTGGCTCAGCGACACCATCTCCCACCGCCAACAACAACTCCTGGGCGCTTGGCGATATGCAAAAGGGTGACGAACAGACGATCACGATCACGGGCAAGATTGTGGGAGAGATAAACGATGAAAAAGCATTTCGCATCTACGTCGGTACGCCCGAGACCGAGACAAGCAGCAAGATCGCCGTTGCATACAACTCCGCGCTTGCGACCCTCCGACTCACGTCTCCCTTTATGAATGGCACTATTGTGGTCGATGGAAGGACGGATGACATCATCGCGCTTCCGATCGGAAGCGAGGTACGGGGCAGTGTGAAGTGGACCAACACGTCGGGCTACACGATCACTGATCCAACGATCACGCTCGCACTCGCTGGTGACTCGATAGATACTGACTCGATCAGCTCCTCCAACAGCTACTACGATCCGCTCGAGCGCATGCTCATATGGACACCGGACTCGCAACGCACGCTTGCAAGCATCGCGCCGGATGCGACAGGAGAGTTTCCATTTGCCTTTAAGACCAAGGCAGTCTCCGGCTCGCGTGACATCACGCTCGGACTATCGCTGAAGGGGGTTATCGCAGCCCTCGGCAACACGGAGCAGTCGATCGCAACCATTGACCAAAAGGTCGTGCGCTTTGCCTCAAGCATTCAGTTTGCTGCCCAGTCGCTGTACTCGATCGGCCCGATCAAAAATGTGGGCCCCTATCCGCCCAAAGCCGATGCCGAGACGAGCTACACGATCACCTGGACGATGCTACCAAGTGACAACCCGCTTCGGGCGATCACGGCTGCTGCGGTGCTGCCCACTGGTATCAACTGGACCGGTGTCATCGTGCCAAGCACGGAGCAAATATCGTACAACCCCGATACGCGCACCGTCACCTGGAACGTCGGATCACTTCCCAAGGCCACAAGCATCCCACGCTCCAAGACTGTGTCGTTTCAGGTGAAGGCAAAGCCGACCAAGACCCAAGTCGGCACCCCGCTTGACCTCCTCGGAGAGACCTCAATCACTGCCACTGATACCATCACTGACACCACCCTTACCTCTACTCGTCCAGCACTCACGACGAGATTTGACACCGATCCTGTCTATACCGAAGGAAAGGATCGTGTGGTACGATAGGGCCTATGACGACACCCTCTATGGAACACATCATCTCTCTCGCCAAGCGCCGCGGCTTTATATATCAAGGATCTGAGATCTATGGGGGTATGGCCGGTATCTATGACTTTGGGCCGTATGGCGTAGAGCTTTTGAATAATTTGAAGAAATCTTGGTGGCAGGCCAACGTCCAGTGGCGTGAAGACTACGTCGGACTCGATAGTGCGATATTTAAAGACCCGCGTGTGTGGGTGGCATCAGGACACGTAGGCGGATTTTCGGACCCCTTAGCTGAATGCAAACACTGCAATACACGCATTCGTGTCGACAAAGAACTTGCAAAAGTAGGTGTCACTGCTGATGAAAAGATGAAGGAAGTAGAGCTCAACGAACTCTTTGATGTGCACCGCAAGGAGATCAAGTGTCCTGAGTGCGGCAAGAGTGATTTCTCTGCAGTGAAGGCATTCAATTTGCTCGTCCAATCAAACCTCGGAGACTTCACGAGCGAAGGCAAGAATCCGGTGTACTTGCCAGGAGAAGCATGTCAGGGCATTTACCTCAATTTCAAAAACGTCGTGGATACGACTCGTATGAAGGTGCCGTTTGGTATTGCACAGATCGGCAAGGCATTCAGGAATGAAATATCTCCGCGCAACTTCCTCTTTCGCACGCGAGAGTTCGAACAGGCCGACACGCAGTTTTTTGTCAGGCCCAACGAAAACAAAGAAGCCTATGATCGCATCAAAAAGGAACGATGGGAGTGGTACCTATCTCTTGGGATCAAAGCAGAAAATCTGAAGTGGAAACAGCACGACAACCTCGTCTTTTATGCCAAAGACGCCTGGGATATCGAATACAATTTCCCTACATACGGCTTTGATGAAGTAGAAGGAATTCACGATCGCACTGACTACGATCTCACCCAGCACATGCAGCACTCAGGTACTGATCTCAATTACACCGATCCAAGCACTGGCGAAAAGTACATTCCGTGGATCCTCGAGACCTCGATGGGTATGGGCCGACTCTTTCTTGCAGTGATTGCCGATGCCTACAAAGAAGAAGGGGAAGGTGATGATGCGCGCACGGTCCTTGCCCTCAAGCCAAGTCTCGCACCCATCAAGTGTGCAGTCTTTCCACTTCTTAAGAATAAACCGGAACTTGTAGCAAAGGCGCACCAAGTCTACACGACTCTCCGCAAAAGCGTTACTTGTGAATTTGACGACAACGGCAACATCGGCAAGCGCTACCGCAGACAAGATGAGATCGGGACCCCATGGTGTATTGTCATCGACTTTGACACGCTCGGCGAGCATCCCGAACTCCTTGATACCGTGACTGTGCGTGATCGTGATACAGGAAATCAGGAGCGAATTGCTATCAATAAGCTTGAAAGCTATATCAGTGAGAAGTTGAAATAAAAAATCGCACATGCATAGCTGTGCGATTTTGAGCTTATTGATTTTTTAAATTTCCACCATCCGACCCTTCTTTATGGTTTGTGATGCTTTAAAGAATAAATAAAAAGATGAGATAAAAGTTCCAATAAGAAGAATCGCTACTATCCCGCCGAAAATAAAATTAAGTTGCAAACTCATTCCTCGATGGTTCCAAATAGCAATAAAGACTATTGTAAAAAACCATACTGCCAATAACATACCTGAACCAACAGTCTTTACGTGAATAAGTCCGTTTTTTAATATACTTGTAAAAATAAGCAACATGTACATTAGTGCAGTGATCTTGATCCAGAACTGTATATTATTCGGGAAAGGAATCGAATTAGGATACGGACCGTAGTGTATCCCTAAGATCAATAAAGCTCCGATAGTCAAACTTGTTACGACAAATAAGATTTTTTCTAGCACAGGTAATTTATTTTCCATAATTGTAATTTTTAGTTACTTTACTACTTGGTCAGATTTTGTCAAAGTGTTATTGCTATTTCCAACATTTTCCTATGTAATACATCTCTATGAAAAAGCCAATCCTCAAGAAACTTCCCAATGGCGTACGCGTCCTCATGATCCCGCAGCCGGGAGCTGCAACGGCGACGGCCCTTGTGTTGGTCGGGGCTGGGTCTCTACATGAGTCCAAAGACGAGAACGGTCTTTCGCACTTCCTCGAACACATGCTCTTTAAGGGTACACAGCGCTTTTCGACCACCAAAGACATTGTCGAAGTGTTTGAACACGCAGGGGCGATCTCCAATGCCTTTACCTCAAGCGAATACACGGGCTACTATGCAAAGGGTACACCAGCGCATATCCCGACATTTCTCGATATGCTCGCCGATATTTATTTACACTCGACATTTCCCGAAGCTGAGCTCAGCAAGGAGCGTGGCGTGATCATCGAAGAGATCAATATGTATGAAGACATGCCGCAGCAAAAGGTTGCAGAAAGTCTCGTCGCTCTTATGTACGGCGATCAGCCAGCAGGATGGAGTATTGCGGGTCCCAAAAGCAATATCACAAAATTTGGACGCAAGGATATTGTCTCGTATCAATCCAAGCACTATCACGCAGACAACACACTCGTTGTTGTGTCGGGTGATATCGATCCGCGTGTTGTATACGCACAAGTCACAACATTGTTCGATACACTTCCAGCTGCAAAGCCTTTCAGAAAGCAAAAGGTGAAGATAGAAAAAAAGAAGCTCAAACTTGCTGTTGTCCAAAAGCCGATCGATCAAGCACATATTGCGATCGGATTTCATGGAGTACCGTTTGGGCACAAAGATGCGCGGGCGCTTTCGCTTCTCTCGACGATCCTCGGACGGGGGCTCAGCTCACGCCTTGCGCAGCGGCTTCGCGAAGAGCTTGGGGCCGCATACTATGTGGGTGCAGGCAACGACATGCACAGCGACTATGGCGTATTTGAGATAACGTGCGGCATCGATCGCACACGAGTCGAGGAAATACTCGGGCATATCGGGAGCATCCTTGCCGATCTCAAGAGCACTATCATCTCAGATGACGAGCTTCACAAGGCGCGCGAGTATACGCTCGGCATGCAGCGTATGGGCCTCGAATCAAGTGATGACCTAGCTGGCTTTTATGGAGTCCAGCTCATGATGGGAGGTGAGCTCAAGACTCCTGCCGAGCTTGAGAAGCTCTACCGTGCCGTCACACCCCGAGATATCAGGCGGGTGGCCCGCATGCTCTTTGTGCGCGAGCGCGCATCCCTTGCCATCGTCGGCCCCTACAGCGCATCCGAGATTGTCACGGATACCTTTCTCGCCTAAAGCCCAGAGGGGTGGTACGATGGTGAGTATATGCAAGAGCGCACCAAGATCACTCTGAGTACCGGCACTATTGTCAAGGCGATCTTACTCATCCTTCTGACGTATGTCCTCTTTTTGCTCAAAGATGTGCTTCTCATGGTCATTGTCTCGATCGTGATCGCGTCGTTTGTCGAAGCAGGGGTCCAGGCAATGGCGCGCCACGGCGTCAAGCGCGCCATCTCAGTCCCGATCATCTTTACGACGATCATTCTCATCATCTTTGCGATCTTTTATGCCTTTGTGCCGATCATTGTGCGCGAGCTCAGCGAAATGCTCACACTCCTCTTTACGTATCTGCCAGGGGAGACGGCAGTCAATCCACAGTCTATCCAGGGTGCGACTGACTTCGTCACCAGCATCACCAAACAGTCATCCCTCAACGACCTCCTTGCCAACATCAAGACCGCAAGCACCGTCCTTTCCAACGGCGCCACTGCATTTATCGGCTCGACCTTTGGCGGTATGCTCAACTTTGTGCTCGTCGTCGTCATGTCGTTTTATCTATCTATACAAGAGAAAGGAATCGACGCATTTTTGCGCCTCGTCACTCCGACGCGAAGTGAGGGTTATGTACTCGGACTCTGGGGTCGTACCCAGCGCAAGATTGGGCTGTGGTTCAAGGGTCAGCTCATGCTTGGACTCATAGTCGGCGCCGTCACGTCGATCGTGCTCGCACTCCTCGGCGTGCAGTATGCCTTCCTCATCGGTCTCATCACGGGCATTGCCGAGCTCATCCCGTTTGGGGTCATCTTTGCGGCGGTGCCGGCGATCCTGCTCTCAGTGATCGATGGCGGAGCGCTTCTCGGACTGAAGGTCCTCATCTACTACATCGTCGTCCAGCAAATCGAAAACTACGTACTCTCTCCGATCATCGCGCGTCGTGTCGTCGGCATACCGCCGCTCGTCGTCCTCTTGGCGTTTTTGGTCGGCATCACACTCGCTGGCTTTTGGGGAGCATTGATCGCCATGCCGGTTGCGGTCTTTATCCTCGAGTACATGTCTGATGTCGAAAAGCAAAAGCTCGTACCCGTCACCCCCAATCCCAATCAAATCAGTTAACTCTTCACTTTCTATGAACAACCAACCTTTCTATATCACGACGACACTGCCGTATGTAAATGCCGAACCGCATGTGGGCTTTGCGATGGAAATCATCCGTGCCGATGCGATCGCGCGCTACCAGACACTCCAAGGAAGAGAGGTATTTTTTAATACCGGCACTGACGAGCATGGTCAAAAGCTCCTTACTGATGCAGTAGTCGCAAACAAGGATGTCAAAGAGTATGTCGATCATTTTGCTTCCAAGTTTCGTGAACTGAAGCCACTGCTTTCTATCAGTGATGAAGTGCACTTCATTCGCACAACTGACCAGCACCATGAAGCTGCAGCCCAAGAGCTCTGGCGACGAGTGCGAGACAATGGCTACATTTACAAAAAGAATTATCAGACCAAGTACTGTGTCGGTTGTGAGCTTGAAAAGACGGATAGCGAACTCACTGATGATGGTCGTTGTCCGATCCATCCCAATAAAGAAATCGAATTGATTGATGAAGAAAACTATTTCTTTGCGCTTTCCAAAGCAGCACCACTTGTCGAACAGCTCTATCAAGAAAAACCAGAACTTGTGATTCCGGCATTTCGGTTTAATGAAATGAAGGCGTTTCTCGCGCGCGGTCTCGAAGACTTTTCGATCTCTCGTCTCAAGAGCAAAATGTCATGGGGGGTACCCGTGCCTGACGACGAAGACCATGTCATGTATGTGTGGTTTGATGCGCTCACCAACTACATCTCCACACTCGGCTGGCCCGAAGATACTGATGGAAACTATAAAAAGTTTTGGAAAGGAGGTGTAAAGATCCAATACTGCGGCAAGGACAACGTGCGCCAGCAATCCATGATGTGGCAGGCAATGCTCCTTGCGGCCGGACTTCCGACGACAGACCACATCATCATCAACGGCTTCATCAACTCCGGCGGTCAAAAGATGTCCAAGTCACTTGGCAATGTGTTGAGCCCTGCAGAAATTATTGACATGTTTACACCAGTCGCAGGAGAGCTTGCAAGTGACGTACTTCGCTACTACTTGCTTCGTCATGTGAACTCCTTTGAGGATTCGGATATGACTATAGAGACGGTACGAGAAGCATATACAAGTGGACTTGCGAATGGGTTGGGTAATTTGGTGTCTCGAATTATGACGATGGCTGAGAACAGTAAAGTTTCTTTGTCTGTTGAAGAATTGGAAATGAAAGCATTTGATGGAAACTCTGAAGAGGGTTACAAAGATTTAGAAAATTTTGAAATCAATAAATTTGTTGATGAAATATTTAATTTTGACCTTCAAACTCTTGATGCTTACATTCAAAGAGAGGAGCCGTTTAAAAAGATAAAAGTTGATGAAGATGCAGGAAAAAAGGATATTCATTATCTACTATTTCATCTGTATGGAGCTGTCCTCAAGCTTGCACCTATTCTTCCAAAAACATCTGAAAAAATTATTGATATTATTAAGGCTGGCAAAAAACCAGAGACACCACTATTTCAGCGGCTATAAGAAAAACGGACTATGATAGTCCGTTTTTTAATTTACGCAGCCAATGCTTTCATTGGATTGCTTAGGATTTTTAAAAAAGTTTTGAAATTTTGAGTTGATTTCTCGATTTGAACACTCACTAATCCATCATGTTCAATCGTTTGGTAACTATATCGAACACGTATACTAGAAGACGTTTTCTTCCAAAAAAGTGTGCCTGCCTCACTTGTTGAAGTTAGGGGATACTTTTTATACCCCTCCATTTCATTACTGCCATCGGGTTCAAATGCTTTAATACCTTGCAGTTGATCGTTATTGAATGTTTTCATGTTTTTCTTTTTAAAATACTCCAATATAGACATTTGTCAAACACTCACTATACTGGGAGTATGAACATTATCGACACCCATTCACATTTCAACCTTCCGCAATTTGATGCGGATCGCGATGCGGCGATCGGGCGCATGGTAGAAGCAGGGGTGGGGACGATCTGTATTGGGATCGACTATCCGACAAGTTTGCTCGCCACACAGATCGCAGAGATCCACAAGGATATCTGGTGTATCGTCGGCGTGCATCCGACGCATTGGGAAGTAGAATACGACCACGACAAGCTCAAGGTACTTGCCGGGAAGCCGTTTGTCGTCGGGATCGGGGAGTGTGGCCTCGACTACTATCGCGAACACGATCGCAAAAGCAAGCCTGCGCAAAAAGCGCTCTTTCAATCCCAGATCGATCTTGCACGAGAGCTCGACTTGCCCCTCATGCTCCACATCCGTCCAGAGGATGGGCACATGGATGCATACGAAGAAGCGCTCCATATGCTCCACGATGCTCGCACGACCTGGCCTACGATGCGCGGCACGGCCCACTTCTTTGCGGGGACCAAGGAGATCGCGCAGGAGTTCGTCAATCTCGGCTTTCATATTTCATTTAGCGGAGTGATCACGATATTTCCTGAGTACGAAGACGTCGTGCGAAGTGTACCCGTCGATCGGATCCTCCCCGAGACCGATGCGCCATTTGCAGCTCCACTTCCATATCGTGGCACGCGCAACGAACCAGTCTATGTCGTCGAAGTCGTCAAAAAGATTGCGGAAATAAAAGGCCTTTCAATGGAGGAAACCGAAGCCCAGCTTTTGAAGAACGCGAAGCATCTGTTTGGTATTTGACAATAAAATAAATACATGTAGAGTTAGCAAAAAACCACTACAATGAAAAAGTTAATAGAAATTCTCACTAATTCAAATCTTTCATGGATTGAAGGGGTGTTTGCAAGTACGCACTCATTCGATAATATGGTCGATGCAAAAAATGGAAGCGAAATAGAAGATGATAGTCAAAAAATTATCTTTGAGTACAAGGAGAAAATAATCGCATTGTATGAATTTCCCTTGTCATCTAAGCTGAGTATTTATAGTATTGAATCTGAAGATGAATATAGAATAAAACTACGACCGAAAGGTAAAGAATCAAATGCTTGTGTTATCGACTTGTTTTTCCATGAAGGTGGGTATGAAAGCGGTACATTCAGGGCATTTTTAATCGACTATCCTTCTCACCTAAGTACTATTTTTCAAAAAATGTCTAAAGAAAAGAAATTGTTTTTAGATTAATACTGCATGTTCAAACAAAGTTCCCTATAGTAAATGGTAGGGAATTTTTATTTTACAAACCACCTAAAGTAGGGTAGTATACGACCCGTAGCCCCGTTCTCTGGGGGGCGCTCTCTATCTTGAGCACAACCCTAGAGCTATGGTCCGATGCGGGCTTTACATATTACAAATTAAATTTTGCCTTGTGCGCAGAATGAATATATGCGACCGAGCACCTTCGGAGGCCTCCGGCCGACACGCGCAGGGTGCATATGTTCAATTCTGCAAACAAAGGCTTTCACACACATGTCAGAAGACACAAACACACGCTTTTATGAGGTTGGCTTCTTGCTTACTCCTTCGGTTGCAGAGACTGAGGTAGAAAAGGAAGTGGCTGCCCTCAAAGGCGCAATTGAAAAGGCTGGAGGCCAAGTGCACTCAGAGGGTAACCCAGAGTACATCGACCTTGCCTACACCATGGAAAAGACTGTGGGGAGCAAGAAGTACAAGTACTCACAAGGGTACTTTGGATGGATCAAGTTTGAAAGCGACCCAGAAACCATCGCACCGCTTACCAAGGCACTCGATGGCAATCTCTCGCTCATCCGGTATATACTGGTAAAGACAAACGTGGAGAATACGATTGTCTTTAAAAAGCCAAAGGTAGACGCAAAGCGCGAAACGGTACTTTCAGAAGAAGAAATGGACGCGCTCATTGCCGGAGCTGAGGCAGAATCTGCCGAAGAAGAAGCTCCGACCGAAGAGCACGAAAAGCTTCCTGACCTTGCCGACGAAGTAGCTGCAGACACCACCGCTTCAACAGAAGCCTAACTAAAGCATATGTATCTCAACAAAGTAACAATCCTTGGAAATCTTACCCGTGATCCCGAACTCAAAAGCCTTCCCAATGGCACCAAGGTCGCAAGCCTTTCGCTCGCGACCAACCGTACCTGGAAGGATGCACAGGGCATGAAGCGCGACTCAGTGGAGTACCACAACGTCGTCGCCTTTGCCAAGCCTGCAGAGCTCATCGCGCAGTACTGCAAGAAAGGCGCATCGCTCTATGTCGAAGGACGCATCCAGACACGCTCATGGGACGCTGCCGACGGTACCAAGAAGTACCGCACGGAGATCGTCCTTGAGACGTTTCAGTTTGGTCCCAAGACTGGCGGTATGAGCTCTGGTAGCTCATCGGCACAAAGCCGTGGTCCGATCAGTGACCAGGAAGCTCCGCAAAAGGACGCACCGGCTGATCTCGATACGATTGAATACCCCGATGAAGAGATCAATTTAGAAGACATTCCGTTCTAACCAATTATGAAAAACGATTATTTTAACGCAAACTCCATCAAGTTTATCGACTACAAGGACCTCGACAGTCTTCGCAAGTTTATAAACCCCAATGGACGCATCCTCGGCCGCAAGCGCACTGGCCTCGCTGCAAAGCACCAGCGCATGCTCGCCGAAGCCGTCAAACGTGCACGATTTATGGGACTCCTCCCATTTGTGGCAAACTAACGGATATATACAGAAGCCGCCCGAGAGGGTGGTTTTTACATACCAGGAAACCCCTGGCGAGACGAGCGTCATCAGATACCGGAAGCGAGGGTCGAGCCAGGGGATGAATGGATCCTTGCACGTCGCAATGCAATATGCGACGCTAGTCCCATGAAGATCATGCATCTCAATCACTCCACGTATCAACACCAATACCATATCGTCTGGGGCACCAAAGGTCGAAGGAAATTCCTCAAGGAGTACGTCAAAAAAGAACTGAAGAAAATCCTGTACGCCACCACAAAGAAATATCCGACACTCTGGATTGAAAACATGAATACCGACGAAGACCATGTACACCTGCAGCTCACCGTTCCTCCAAACATCACTGTCTCAGATGCCGTCAGAACACTCAAAGCGTCATCAAGCAGTCATTTGCGAAAGACATTCAAATTCATCAAAGACATGTACCTTGAGAAAGACGGCATCTGGAGTGTCGGCTATTTCTCTTCCACCATCGGGTTAAACGAAGCGCAGATCAAAAAATACATCGACTGGCAAACCAAGAAAGATCTGCCCCAGACATTACGGCTCTTTTGATCTTCATGCCGAACAACAGGAAACCCCGGGTGCAACGAAGTGGAACCCGGGGAGGAGGTCATTGTGTTTGGGAAAAAGAGGGAAGTCTGATAGAATCGGCAAAACTTTGAACTATGAACAATAAATGGCCTTGGTTGGCAATTAACATTTGGATTCCTATACTCGGTTTAGGTGGAGGATTTATATCAAGCGTGGCATACTTGATTCTGGTAGTCCCTGGCCTTATCGAAGTTAATAAAATATATTTCAACATCTTTATTCTTAAGAATATTTATGTGGTAAATAGTGATGCATTAACCTCTCTGCAATATATGCATGGTTTAGGAATCAGTCTTGGAATTTTAATTATTTCAACATTATTTTTCTTTTTAAACGATTGTTTAAATCCAGATTCGCCAAGTTAAAAACCACCTCAGTACATGAAGTGGTTTTTTTTTATTTAGTTTACTCGCTCCGTATATTCTCCTGTTTCCGTATTGATGCGAATCGTTTCACCAACATTGAGGAAGAGGGGGACGTTGACGGTGGCACCTGTTTCGAGGGTTGCGACCTTGTTGCCGCCGGTCACCGTCGAACCTTTGATAGAAGGTGGTGCGTCAGTGATCTTGAGCTCTACCTTTACGGGTACCTTGATGCCGATCACTTGCTCTTCGTCGTCTTCGTCCGTAAAGATGATGAGGTCGACTTCGGTGTTTTCTTTGATGAATTTGAGCTTCTCGCCGACAATCTCTTCTTTGAGATTGAAACGCTTCGCGCGGTCTTTGGGGTCGCAGAGCCAGACTTCGCCCTTTGCCTTGTAGAGATAGAGGGCAGGACGGGTCGAGATGTCCGCCTCCTCAACTTTCTCAGATGATCCAAAAGAGATCTCGGCGACACGGCCCGTGATGAGGTTCTTGATCTTGGTAGCGTTCACCGGCTTGCGTTGCTGTTTGCGGAAGACGTGAGAAGAGAGGACTTCGTGCGGTGCACCGTCCCAGACAATGATCTTGTGTTCGCGGATTTCGTTGTATTCAAGCATACTCATAGACCGAGATTGTAGCCGAAAAAGAGGCGAAAGTCTACCAATGAAGGGTATGATACTTGACATTTCTATATAAATATATATAATAAAAAAAATTTTATAAATATGGAAACAGAAGAATTTACCACGAGTTTCGTAAAGGATATGGAAAGCCTTAGGAAAAAGTTTACAGATTTTTTTCAAAAGAAACTTTCTTCACACTTTAAGGATGTTGAAATCAAAGATCAATGTATTGAATTCATAGGCAACGATGAAAGATCAAAACTGGTCATAAATTTTGGGGAATTGGCTGTATGTGAACCATACTCTTTTGAGTTAGTGATAACTCCACTAGGTATGACGCCATATCCTATTGGAAAGTATTTTGGAATATTAAATGTCACCGATGAGGTATTTAAAGATATAGAAAAGATTCTCACTTTATGTGATAAATTTTCTATACTCCCTAAATTAATCTCTACTGAAAGTGATCGTGAAAAATACCATGAATTTCTTCAAAAACTCTATCCTTTACAACAAGAACTTGCAAAAAAAGCACTTTATTAAAGTTATTGAATGTAAAAAGAAGCCCCAAGGCTTCTTTTTTTGTTTCCTAATTTTATTCTCCCGCACTATCCATTATCACCTCCTTCATTCTCTTTCGAATATCTTTGGTGATTGCATCGCGTACTTTCACATTTTCTCGCATAAACACCCGTGACGCATCATAGCCGCGGCCGAGTTTGACTTCTTCTTTGCCTTCAGGGGAGTAGGTGTATGAGGTACCGCTCTTGGTGATCACGCCAAGCTTTTCGCCAAGTGCGAGGAGTTCACCTTCGAGGGAGATCCCTTCGCCGTAGATAATGTCGAATTCAGTTTGCTTAAATGGTGCAGCAACCTTATTCTTTACAACCTTTACGCGCGTACGGCTTCCGACTACTTCGTCACCCTTTTTGATCTGGGCAATGCGTCGGATGTCGAGACGCACTGAGGTGTAGAACTTGAGCGCCTTGCCGCCTGGAGTCGTCTCAGGATTGCCAAACATGACTCCGATCTGCATGCGGATTTGGTTGATAAAGATCACGACGGTCTTGGACTTGTGGACGATCGCAGTGAGCTTGCGGAGCGCCTGACTCATGAGGCGCGCTTGTTTGCCCATGTGCTGCTGGCCCATGTCGCCTTCGATTTCGTCTTTGGGGGTGAGTGCCGCCACAGAGTCGACGACGACGACATCGATCTTGCCGCTTCGTACAAGCGACTCGCAGATCTCAAGGCCCTGCTCGCCAGTGTCGGGCTGGGAGATGAGGAGCTGGTTGATATTGACGCCGATCTTCCCAGCATAGTCGGGATCCATTGCATGCTCTGCATCGATGTAGGCGCAGACGCCGCCAAGCTTTTGGGCTTCTGCGACGACGTGGAGTGCAAGGGTAGTCTTGCCACTCGACTCAGGTCCAAAGATCTCGATGATGCGGCCGCGAGGGACACCGCCGATGCCAAGGGCAATGTCGAGGCCGATTGAGCCGGTAGGGATGACTGAGATGTCGACTTTGGGGGCCTCACCAAGCTTCATAATGGCGCCTTCGCCAAACTTGGTCTGGATGGAGCGGATGGTTTCTTCGACAGAAGACGTATCAAGTGTCTTTGCTTCTTTTGCAGCTTTTTTGGGCATAAAGGTAACTCGTATGTAAATTATTGGTAAGGGGTGTGTTCCACCGCAGCAACTGCCTGGGGAGGAGCAACTACGATTTGATAGGTCTTTACTTTCTGGTTGCCAAACTGATCGGTAAGGGCAACTTCGACAATATTGTACCCGGGAGAGAGGACTACTTCGTCGGTAAACGTGCCATGGCGGTCGATCGTAACACTGCGACCATTGATCCGGAGTGAGCGCGCGTGGCGTGCAGTACCATTGATTGGAAGGAAAGGAGAGGTGAGGGTGCTGCCGCTTTGGGCGGTCGAGACGATAAGCGGAGTCCCGAGGATGCGGTCGCGCATGTTGTACCCTACAAGGGCAATGACGGCAATGCCGAGTGCAAGAAATAGTCCTGACTTAAGTGTGAGCTGTTTCATTGGTGGTCTCCGGTGTACTTGCATATTATATACCCATTTCGTCCGCAACAACATCTGAGGTTGCGTTCTTGATACCTCCCTCGATCACTTCTCGAGGCTTTGCGCCGTCGGCGGCCCCGATCACGCCGCGCTCTTCAAGCATGTCCATCAGGCGTGCCGCACGCGCATAGCCGACTTTGAGCTTGCGCTGCAGATATGAGGTAGAGGCCTTGCCGGCTTCGATGATGATCTGGCGCGCGTCTTCGTAGAGCTCGTCGTCATCACCATCCCCCCCTTCCATAGAGTCAGAAAACATTGCGCGATCGTTCCCACCCGAGACAGTGCCCGTGAGCTCGATCGTGTCACGGATGTCGTCTGCAAAGGCGTTTTTGAGGTACTTTACGACACTCTTTACTTCGTCTTCTGAGATAAATGCAGACTGCAAACGCTCCGCTTGGTTGCTCTCTATAAGTGCAAGCATGTCTCCGTGACCAAGGAGCTTCTCGGCGCCGCCGGCATCAAGGATCGTGCGAGAGTCGATGAGAGTCGGCACGCGAAGCGCAATACGAGATGGGACATTGGCCTTGATGAGTCCCGTGATGACGTTTACTTCAGGACGCTGAGTCGAGAGGATGAGGTGGATACCAACGGCACGGGACATCTGTGCGAGACGGACGATCGCTGCTTCGAGCTCTCGCGGATACGCCTGCATGATGTCGGCAAGCTCGTCGATGATGACGACGATATAGGGCATACGATCGATTCCTTCTGTGTTCTTTTCGAAGTCTTGCGCATGCTTTTTGTGGTATGAGGTGATGTCGCGGACCGACTCTGACTCAAGGATGTCGTAGCGGCGGCTCATTTCGGTTGCGGCCCATTTGAGCGACAGGATCGCCTTTTTGCTATCCGTGATCACAGGAGTAAGGAGGTGCGGGATACCGTTGTAGAGGGTGAGCTCGACGCGCTTGGGGTCGACAAAGATAAATCGCAGATCATCGGGGCCGTGACGATACAAAAGGCTCGTAATAATAGTGTGGATCGTCACCGACTTACCAGACCCAGTCGTACCTGCGATCAGGAGGTGTGGCATCTTGGCGATACTCTTGAGTACGGACTTGCCCGCAATGTTGCGACCGAGTGCGATCGTGAGAGGGTGTGCATGCGCAAATGCCTGGTCACCAATAAGGTTGGCGAGACCGACGGTAGCCTTTGTTTTGTTTGGAATCTCGATACCGACGAGTGACTTGCCGGGAATGGGGGCTTCGATACGCAGCGGGTGAGCTGCGAGTGAGAGCGCGAGGTCGTTTTGGAGACCGACGATGCGAGAGAGCTTCACACCTTGCGCGGGCTTCAGCGCATAGCGGGTGACGGTCGGACCGATCGTCACTTCATCCATTTCGACTTCGATCCCAAAGTTGCCCAGGGTGCGGCGGATGATGTTGGCATTGGCCTTCACATCGCCGACGTTGGCCTTGCCGCGGTCACCCTCGAGGAGATCGAGCGGCGGAGGGGTGTAGGCACCAAAGGTGATCGGGCGCTTCTTGGCATCGATTGAGAGTTCGTCAGCAGCCGATGCATCAGTGACTTTCATGGTTTGGGCAACTGTCTTTGCGGGTACAGGTACCTCATCTTTGTCATCAGCAAGGGAAGACGCGGGGACGACGTATTCGTCAGTGTCGCCATCTTCTTCAGTGGTACCTGCAATGCGTACGCCTCGAATACGGTCCCAAAGCTTGCCAAAGAATGGGAAGAGCTGCGGCGTCCGGTCAAAGAAGATACAAAATGAGCACAGCACGACAAATGACAAAATAATAGTCGCAAATAGAGTGTCGAAGGCAAGGGTAAGCGGAAGGGCAAACAGTCTGCCGACAAAGCCGCCCCATGAGGTGCTGATGACAGAAAGAAGCACGAGAAGGGAAAGCATGCCGATCGAGCCACTTACGATCTCGCGGGTCGTCGCCTCAAAGCGCTTGTTGCGAATGATATAGATGCCGGCAGTACCAAGCGCAAGGGGGATCATGATTGCACCAGCTCCGAGAAGTGCGTATGCACCTTGTGCAATGAGCGAGCCTCCGATGCCTGCTCCTCCTGCCATACCGCCCGCCACAATGAGCGCCACTAGGATGCATATAAGCCCCCAGACTACTTGGGACGTACGGTTTCCTTGCTGCTTTTTCTTGCTGGAGGGTTTCTTTGCCATAGATGTAACAACCATAGGAGTATATCACCGCGAGCATAAAAAACCATTGCAGAATAAGGGTTATTTGGACACAGACTATTCCTTGCAACAAGCGACTAGTGTCTTTTATACTCACCATACGAACATTGTCCGATATATGTATAAAGGACAAAAAGACAAGTATGCATCCATCAAATTTATACAATAAAATCAACAGTATTTCAGATAAAGGACAAAAGATCGTCGCTGCTCTATATCTCGTCACGAATCATTTATCGGACACCGAACCGATGAAGGTGGCACTGAGATCGCAGGCACTTGAGCTGCACAACCCCACCAGTGATCGGTCTATAGTAGTCGCATTGCTGAGCAATACGCTCAAATCAGCTTCTATGGCAAAGATTATTACTGAACATAATGTTGCAATACTGGTACGAGAGCTCACTACCTTTGCAGAAACAGTAAGCGATACGCTGAGCCTTGCGTCGTTCTTTGTACAGACACCAGCAACTATGTCAAGGACAAATGCTATGTCCTATAAACAGCAAATGGCGGTATCCATAGAACGACAGGGAACTGTAAATAGCAATAAAAATCAAGATAAAAATAAAAGACAGGAACAGATATTGTCTTTTATAAACGGACGCAAATCTGCCGTGATAAAGGACATCTCTAGCCTCTTCCCAGATGTCTCCGAAAAGACGATCCAGCGCGAACTCGGCACGCTTGTCGAGGCTGGCAAGATCACCAAGCGCGGCAGCAAACGTTGGAGTATCTACATGGCGATTTAGACTAGTAGTTCTTGTAATAAAAGGGGTTTGGATGCGTCTCAGTACTGAGTGGGTGACCGCCATCCTTTCAGTCGATAGATTCTATGTACCTGGTCTCAAACTGAGACTTGTGGTATGATATAAGCTATCTTTTGTCCCCAGCAATGGGCGCAAAGATTGATGGTGGTAACCCACCCCGCTCGTTGAAAACTTTATATCGACTTGTTCGAACTATTAGTTTTCGGCGGGCGGTGTTTGCGTTTGGGGGAGACCTCAGGCGTAATATCGGCCTTGTCGACACGGCAGATATGCAGCTCGTTACTGCTTTCTGCAATTTAGCTAACCGTACTCAATACTGAGGTGATAAAGACTTTCGTATTGTGGTACACCCGCTTCTCCTTTATATAGAGGAAGGCGTTTACCAACAATTAATTACATTATGTCTAACACTAAGAAATTTCTCGTAGGCGTAGTTGCTGTTGCTGCCCTCTTTGTAGGTGCACGTTCAGCTTCTGCTGCGTACATGCATTCTGTAACCCTTAAAATGGGTATGACAAATGCAAATGTTATGAGTCTCCAACAGACTCTTAACGCAAATGGATACATCGTATCTACCGTAGGTGCAGGATCTCCAGGAATGGAATCTATGTACTTCGGTGCAAAGACTAAGGCTGCTGTTCAGGCTTTCCAGATCTCAAAGGGTCTTGGAAAGGACGGTGTAGTTGGTCCTATGACTGGTGCAGCTCTTGCTGCTCTCGGCGGCGGATCAATGGGCTCATACCCAGCTGGCTGTACTTCTAACTCAGGTTACAGTACTACTACTGGCATGCCATGTACTGGCGGTTCAATGGTTCCTGGTTGTTCTTCAACTTCAGGCTACTCTTCAACTACTGGCCAGGCATGTAACGGTTCTTCAAACGGTGGTGCCCTCAACGGTACTGCTGGTGATATTACTGTTACTTCATACAGTTCAGGTCTCGAAACAAACGTTGGTGAAGGTGATACTAACACCAAGGTTCTCGGTTTCGAAATCGAAGCTGATGCTGGATCAGATGTATCTATCAGTTCT
>CAYYXE010000004.1:0-19907 GCA_964475655.1 uncultured Candidatus Saccharibacteria bacterium
TGTGCTTTGTTGGTGCGGGCTGCGGGGTTTGCTTCGAGGCGCGCTTCTTCGATGGGTTCACCAGATACTTCACAGATGCCGTATGTTCCCTGTTCGATTTTTTCAAGGGCGTGATTTATATCAGAGAGTCGTGCTTGGAGTGTGGTGACCATACCAGAGCGGCCTTCGAAATCTTCGAAGCGATCAGCTGCATCGTTGTCGTCGATCTCGCCCATCATGTCTTGGTCGGGAGTCGCTTCCCAGGTATTGGTCTCGGCATCAAATCGCGCAATCCCCTTGAGTTCTTCTTCGAGGGTTGCTTTCTCCGCTAAGAGCTTTTCTTTGAAATGGGTTGTCTTCATGGACGACATAGTAGCACGCCTGTGGGGGTACGCAAGTTGTCTTTGCACATGTGTTTTGCACAAAATAGTAGGTGTGAGGAGCGAGATGCCGGAAGCATATTTCAACCGCAGGTACGAGGACTTTGAAATATGTCGCGGACATTGAGCGACCAAGTAACGCTCGCGGCTCGGTGCGTTGCATATTTCACGGTCCTCAGTCTTTCAGCTTCCGGGTGAAATATGCACCACACCTCGCCGCTCGCGCTCCGCTCCTATCTCTGTCGTATGATTGTATCGTAAATAGACTTGAGGATCGTAGGGTTGGTGGCAATGACAATCGTGTTGTCAGTTGCGTAGCCGTAGTACAAGAGGATGGTTTCTTCTTGTGTGTCCACGTTGGTTGCTTTGAGTGTACGCACCGGCAAGTTGTACATGTAGACGCTTTGGAAGCTTGAGCCGATATCACGTGCGGTAACGGTCAGGTCGATACCAAGGGCCGTCGCCACCATCTCGAGAAGCTTGGGCTCTGCTATAAGAAATTCTTTTGTTGCAAGTTCGGGACTTGGTGTAGAGAGTATGATGAATGGTGAAATGGTAGTGCCGGTGTTAAATACCCCAAATCGTACAAGTGAGAGTGTTGCGACAAATGGTTCACCTGGACGAATGTTCAAAAAGTCCAGTGTTGCTTCTGGTGAAAGTGTTGCACCAGTGGCACCTACCAGTGGGACAAGCAGTGGTTTGCCTTCCGGGATATTGTCAGTTGCCTCAAGTACAGTGATGAGTTTTGCCACATCAGTCGTACTTGTATTGACTGCAGAAAGACTCTGAAATACACCTACGCTTGGCGGCGCTACGACGCGCACAGTGAGAGTGCGGTAGTAGTAGATACCAAAGCCTGCAGCACCGAGTGCAAGCAAGATGAGGATACCTGCACCTACCGAGTACCACTTGCGCTGACGGTGTACATTCTCACGCTCGATTTCATACGCTTCTTTGGTACGCGCAGTCTCGAGAAGCTCTTGCACTGCAGCTGCCTCGGTGGTGTCCATCGCCTTTTCGAGGTCGCTTTGAAAGGTGTGTATCGCCTTGCGAGGCTCCGTTTGCTCAGATGTCTCGGGTCGTACCGGCTGTGCAGTTGTGTCAGGTGTCTGATCCATAGATTAGTAGCCGATCAGGTACTTTTTGTGATGCGCAGAGAGGTCAAAGAAGTCGTCCGCAACTGCCTTCAGTGTGGCAGATGCGCTCTGTCCAAACGTTGCGACTTCTACTTGGACGCCATGGTGGTAGCGGAGGTAGTTGCACAGGGGGACGAAGTCTCCGTCGCCCGAGACGATGATGATCGCGTCGAGCTTTGGTGCCATGGAGACTGCGTCGATCGCAAGGCCGATGTCCCAGTCAGCTTTCTTGGAGCCGTCATAAAAGATTTGGAGGTCTTTGCTGCGGGTCTCGATCCCTGCCTTGTTGAGTGCGGAGAGAAACGCCTTTTCGTCTTCGTTCTCCGTGGTGATGACGTACGCGATTGAGCGCACGAGGCTTCTGCCAGCAAGGACGTCTTTGACGATGTTGCCAAAGTTTACCTTGCGCTTATAGATGTGCTTTGCGGTGTGATAGAGATTTTGGGCGTCGATAAATATCCCGACGCGCTGATCTTTGTGTTTGATGATTGCCATAAATAAATAGTATAAAAATGATTAGTTTGTAAATGTATGTAAAACGCTCAAGAAGAGCATACGTAGTATACCTGCCCGCAATGCTAACGCATAGCGTTTGCAGGCGGGCAACAAACCACCCCGATGTTTCGGGGCGGTTTGTGAGTATTAGCCTTTAATAGATTTTGCAACTTTTTTGTGCTGATCGGGATTTGTTTTCTCAAGTACCTTCAAGTGTCCGCGTCGATCTGCCACCATCTTGATCAATCCTCGTCGTGAGTGATTGTCTTTCTTGTGCTTTTTGAGGTGAGTTGCGAGGAGATCGATCTTTTCACTCAGCATCGCTACCTGCACCACCTTGCTGCCCGTGTCAGTCTTGTGCACCTGGTGCTTTTTGATGATTGTTTGCTTTTTCTTGCTTGATAACATAGTGCGGATATAGTACCACATAGGGCAGCAAAGTGCAAGTAGGGCCCGCTGTGGCGTATGTCGCACAATATCGGTGCGCTATACTCTCTCTATGGCAACGCGTCTCGAACAACTCAAGACCCAGTTCCTCGAACACATCGAGATAGAGAAGGGCCGCGCGCTCAAGACGGTCCAAAACTACGACCACTACATCTCGCGCTATCTCCAGTTTTCCAAAGCAACGGAGCCCGAGCACATCACGAGCGCCTCAATACGTGAATTTCGCCTCTGGCTCAACCGCCAAACCATGGGCAACAACCGCGCCACCGGCAAGACCGTCTCCCGCAAGACCCAAAACTACTACATGATCGCCCTTCGCGTCTTTCTCAAGTATCTGACGCGCCAAAAGATCCCCTCCCTCTCAGCCGAAGAGATCGACCTTGCCAAGGTGCCTGAGCGCCATCTCGACCTCATCTCTCCGAGTGAGCTTGCTCGGCTGCTTGCCTCATCTGAGGGCAGCGATATCCAATCACTTCGCAACAAGGCGATCCTCGAGCTCCTCTTCTCCACCGGGCTTCGCGTCTCGGAGCTCTGCTCCCTTACCAACGACATCGACTTTAGTCAGGGTGAGTTTTCCATACGCGGCAAGGGTGGCAAGATCCGCGTCGTCTTTGTCTCACCTGAGGCCCGCGAGACCATCCACAAGTACCTAAAGCTTCGCAAGGACATGTCGGATGCGCTCTTTGTCCAGCTCGGGAGCGAGATCAAAGATCCAAGCGACATCAAGCCCCTGGCACGCCGCTCGATCGAACGCATCGTCAAGCAATGTGCCATAAAGGCTGGGATTTCCCGCAAGGTGACCCCCCACGTCATCAGGCACTGCTTTGCGACCGACCTCCTCTCCAATGGTGCCGACATCCGCTCGGTCCAAATGATGCTCGGCCACGCCAACATCGCCACCACCCAGATCTACACCCACGTCACCGATGCCAAGCTCCGCGAAGTGCACAAGAAGTTTCATAGCAAGCGTTGATATACACAGCACGATAGTTATGCACAGTTGTGCACTTTGATGCGCATTGCTACAATGTAATCAAAGATAGTTACTTGATAAAAAAATATCTTTTCCCCAAACGAGCAATCTCGTTCCCCTTACCTGCAGTCCGCAGTCCGTCGTATGATGAGTACTAGTACTCAAACAAAAACAACCAGTAGTTCCTTTATAATTCGCCTTCTAAATTTATGATCTCAAACACATAAATTTCTCCAACATATTTAACCCCTTTCCTTATTATTTGGAAGGGGTTTTCTTTTGCTTAGGTATATTGACAAAGTGGCTTTTGTATGCTAATATATATCCATAAGGTTTATCCCTCCTACCTTCAAACGGAGCGCGTACATTTAAAAAACAGTAAAAATGAAAAAATGGATTATCTTTGCCGTTATCGCAATGGCAGCAATTACTGGCTGTAACAATCAATCAGTGACCGATGTAAAGTTTGGAAAGCAGACATTTGTGGTTTCAAACGATACCATGATTACAGTACTTGAGAACAGAACTGCCCCACGGTACTCCTGCTCAAGGCAACTGCTCAGCAACCCTGTATTGCTGGAAGAAGTAAGAAAACAAAAATACCTCTCCTTCAGCAGTGAAATTACGATTGACCTCGATTCACTGATCAAGGTATCACCTGCGTATGGTGAATTTAAAAAATCACTAGATGAAGCAAATAGTGATGGCTGGCTTATGGATCTTTTTAAAATCCTGCTGGCGGTTGCAGCAATTGCCCTTCTTCTCTGGTTTCTTTGGTGGCTATCTCACCAAAAGCCACGCTCTTCATTGGGTGGTTCTGTGCCAGCTACTGCATCAGCATCCCCTACTCCTAATGAAAAAGAAAATGCAAAATCTGCAAACAACTCTTCATTTAGAAGTTCGGCTACTTCCAGTATTGGAAAAGAAGATTATGACGGTATTACTGCTTTGGTTGCTGAGTTGCATAAAAATCAGGCTGGTGGCACAGTTCATCTGGGTTCACTGTTTATACATATACCCAAGACGACGCCAGATATTACTGTCATTGCAGATGAGCACAGTACAATAGGAGACATTGAGATTAAAAACTACAATGTATCTGGTGAAAAAGTTGAAAATCATGAAGGTGATGATTTAAGGCAATACAGCCGCGGTTCAAAACAAGCCGATCAAAAAGATAATTAAAAACATTTACCTATGAAACTACACCCTTTCGAATTATCGGGAGGGTTTTTTGACAAAATACTATATAGATGCATAATGCAGACAAATAAATCTTTCAATTATGAAGCAAATACTCGCACTACTTGCCTGCGCCGTACTCACCGTATGTGCTACAGCACAAGGACGCAACGATCTCGATACCATCAAGGCAAAGACGCCGTACAAAGTACAAGTTGGCGCATTTGACTCATCTGCCAGAAGCTTCCCTATCACGGTATGGATGTCTCGCAGGGCCAAACCGCAGACGTTTGATGTCACCAACAAACCCGCATTGATAAGTTATACATCAATACAAAGCGCAACAGCAGAACGGTTTTCGATGAAGGTTACTGAGGGTATTATTCGGCAATTGTTGTTTGATGCCTGCCTCAAAAGCAACGGTCCTGACGAGCGGCCGACGCCTATGCCGCAGATTGTGGTGTATGAAGAAGAATATGTAGCCAATCCGTATTAAATAAGAAAGCTCCCACTATGTAGTAGTTGAGAGCTTTTTCTTTTTGGTATAGTGTATGAATGCGAATCATCTCTTGGAACACCAATGGCTTGCGCGCCACCCACAAGCAGGGACACTTTGACCCGCTCTTTCGTGACTACGATCCCGACATACTGTGCCTGCAGGAGACCAAGTCCACCCCTGAGCAGCTTCCAGACGAAGTGCGCGATGTGTTTGGGTACGAGTCGTACTTTCACTACCCCAGCATCAAAAAGGGCTACAGTGGTGTGGGTGTCTATACCAAAGAGACGCCGCTCAAAGTAACGCTCGGGCTTGGCATCGAGGAGCTCGATACAGAAGGTCGTATGATCACCTGTGAGTATGAGACGTTTTATTTCATCAACTGCTACTTCCCCAACGGTGGCGGCGCACCGGAGCGGCTTGAGTACAAGCTCGCCTTTTATGATGCGTTTCTCGCATATGTGACGAAGCTTGAGAAAAAGAAGCCGGTGATCTGGTGCGGAGATGTAAACGTCGCACACATGGAGATCGACCTTGCTCGTCCGAAGGAAAACGCGACCCATGTCGGCTTCCTCCCCATCGAGCGTGCATGGATGGACAAGGTGGTAGCCAACGGCTGGATCGATGTGTTCAGGCACCTCTACCCCGATGCTCGTGACGTCTACACCTACTGGGACCAATACTCCCACGCCCGAGCGCGCAACGTCGGCTGGCGCATCGACTACTTCTTTGTCTCGCCCAAGTTCATTGATAAAGTAAAGAAATTTGAAACGCTCACGGAGTACTACGGGTCCGACCACTGCCCGATACTGCTTGAAATAGAACTGTAGACTTTTTTGGAAAATGCGCTAACCTATTACAAAAGCATAGACAATGCCCAATACGATTCAAATCGCTGCATTTGTTGCAGCTATCAAGAAAAAGAAAAAACAATAATTATCATGTCTCCTCAAAAGGAGGCATTTTTGCCTAAATGTGAGAAAGGAGTACACTATCAAAAAACCTTAGGAATATGAAAAAGCCGCTATCGCCTTGGTATACAACCGAGATGCTGGATACTTGCTGGGAAGAGCTTAGTCTCGATCCCTTTCCGAAATCATTACCTAAATACATTAAAAAAATTACTAAAATAATTGGTACGCATGCTGGTGAAATAAGTAGTCACCTAAGCTTGTTAAGAAAAAATCAACTAAACATTCCAACATTATGTGATGAAATCTTGGAAGACACTCGATATTTGCACATATTGATTCTTACCATCAAGGATGAATTATGGCACTTTAGACTTGAGCCACTCTGGTATATAAAGGTATGCCAGCTTGATCAAGATTTGGAAAAAGAAATAAAAAGGCTCGAGCAATATCAAAAAAAGCTTAAGTCTGATTTCTAAAAAATTCTCAACACTTTTTCATTACAAAATCATTTAAATTAAACATAAATCCTCCGGTTTTTCCGGAGGATTTTTTTAGAAATTTCTGAGTGTTTGAACAAATAATGGTCCGTACGTAACGTACAGGTGAATTGCTTTTTCTGCAACGATTACTGCAATGGTTGTGAGGTGCTGCATGGGCGTACTGTTTTGATAAGTATACCATCAAACATGTCTTGTTTTAAAAAAGTGTGGCTCAAATAATTTTTTCAATTTCTGTGCCGGTTTTGGTCCGATCAAGTAAGGCAAATATAGAATAGTGTGTGAAGGGGGTTGTATTGACTGTAGTGCCTATCTTGGTATACTTACCTTACAAACGTCCTTCGGGATCCACCCCTTTGGAAAGAGGGATAGAAAAAGAAAGCTCAGAACAGCAGTGTTCTGAGCTTTTCTTATACTAATAAAGTAATTACGTTTAGACAAACAACCGTGCAACCAAGAGGACAAGCCCGATCGTGACTGCGTATGACAGTGTATCACTGAAGAATTTCTTCCACGCAATATCTCGAGGAGTGTTGCCCCAGAGGATACTTGAGCCGATGACGGGCACCATGAGTGCAAGCCAGACAAAGAGTGCTTGTGCTGCGACCATGCCAAACGTTTCACCATTTCGCATACCAACTACAGTGATAAATCCAATGAAGAATGAAATAAGCACTGACATGATGAACTGCAAGAGGTAGCTCTTCCACATCTTGGGCTTCATTTCCTCGATCAAACGCTTCTGCTCGTCAGCTGAGAGCTTATCAAACCCGATTGCCTTCATATGTAGTCTCCCCATCGGAGTCCCCGGTGAATACCAGATACTTCCTACTACCAATGCCACTACCGCTCCAATACCCGCGATCAATAAAATTGTTCCAATCATAGAATGTTAGTATACCACGTTACTTCCTTCCATCTCGCGTCATTCTTTTGCGTGATACAATGCCACTTGCTATGAAAAAGCAAGGGAATTTAATTCTCAACAATGTTATTCCTGAAAAACATGAATTAGAGATTGTGGCAGTGTTTCTTTCGTTGGGTAAAGATGTTGCATTTCTGCAGCCAAGTCGTATTCGGGGAACAAAAACACCAGATATCATGATGGATGATATTTTTTGGGAAATGAAATCGCCTACCGGGAACAAAAGCTATACCATTGAAGAACAGCTCCGTCGTGCATCGAAACAATCCAGTTACATTATTATTGATACACGAAGAACTTCTCTGCTGGATACGAAAATAGAAAAACAAATTTATAACTATATTACAAAGCCGCACAAGATTAAAAAAGTTCTTGTAATCACCAAGAAATCAGAGGTGCTTGACATAGAAATGTAATACTATATGCTAGAAATAAGAAAACAGTGTCGCCAGCCCGTATCGGCAGGCCACACTGTTTTCTTTTTTTATTTCTTCTTCACTCCATGTTTCACGTGCAACCCCATTAGAAAGCAGTACGTGCTTCCGCATGTCTGCTTCTAACGGGGCAGGCTTCCCTACTTAACGCCGTGCTTGGTTCTGAGTTTTTTTACTTCTTCTTGATCTAGGTCTTCCTTCTTCTCCTTCCCCTTCTCCCCAAGCACCTTGAGATCCTTATCCTCAAGCTCATCCAGGTCTTTTGCTCGTTCAGAGAGTTTCTCTACGGTATTGAGGCTTGGGTCTTCGAGGACTTCTTCGAGGAGTGCATGGAGGATCCAGCCCATACGAGGGCCTGGTTTCATGTGTAACACCTCCATGAGGTACTTCCCGTCTATGGCAAGCTGTGACACTGAGATAGGGTCACGGAGTGCCTCCTCGATCATGGCATGGTATTTGCGCAGTCTATAGGGTGCTTCGGCCTTCTTCATCCCTACCCGATCGCACTCGCGGACCTCCATGAGCTCCCAGATGTGCTCTGGGCCGACCTTCTGGATGATGCGACGCACGGCAGAGAGCGTGATCTGCTCAGTATCGCTGAAGAACATGTGGTTGCGTACCAAACTTGTTACACGTGTAACTATTTCACGTGAAAACCTCAGTCTATCGAGGATTTTCTGGGTCATGCGTGCCCCGACTACCTCATGCCCATAAAAGGTGTATTTGTCGCGAGAGCGGTCATAGCGACGGGTGGCTGGCTTACCGATGTCATGAAACAGAGCAGTGAGACGGACGATGGTGGAGAGTTTCTTGTCGGCAGCATGCTGAAGGGCGTGGAGGAGGTGCTGGTAGACATCGTAGATGTGCGCACCCTTTTGGTCGCACCCAATTCCCTCCCGTAGCTCTGGGATGATGTACTGGAGTAATCCAGTCTTTTGCAAAAGATCTATCCCGGCAGCTGGAGCATCGGAGTCGATGATTTTCACAAGCTCATCCCGGATGCGCTCCCCTGATACGTGCTCGAGAAGGCCTGCATTGGCAACAATTGCGCTTACGGTTTCATGTGAAACCGTAAATGACAGCGTTGTGGAAAACCTGATCGCTCGGAGCATACGGAGTGCGTCCTCTTTGAAGCGAACCTCGGGATAAAGGACACATCGTATAGATTTGTCTTTTATGTCCTTTATACCTCCAAATACGTCTATCACACTGTCCTTTATAGGGTCCCACGCTATGGCATTCATCGTAAAGTCGCGTCGCTCGAGATCTCGACGGATATCTGTTTCATATGAAACATGGTCTGGGTGGCGATTGTCACCGTAGTCTCCTTCTGAGCGATAGGTTGTGACTTGGACTTGATTATTATGATCAGGGGTTTCACGTGCAACATCTTCCCCTGCTTCTGGAGGCATGTTGAGTACTGTTACCGTCCCAAACGTGTTTTCGTTGACAGTCTTGAGCTCTGGAAAGGCTGCAATCACCTGTTCTGGGCGCGCATTGGTCGTGAGATCCCAGTCTTTGGGGGTCTTGTCCATCAAGATATCACGCACGCATCCCCCTACCAGGTATGCCTCAAACCCCGCTTCTTGGAGGCGGGTTGTTACACGTGTAACGAATGGGGGGACTTTAGTCTTATCCATACATCGAAATACTAGCATTATTTATCAATTGTATATAGGAAAACTATGATATAGTTGTTATATAACATGAATTCTAATGTTCAGAAAAAAATACAGGCTATTGCTCTGCGAATGCAGGGATATACCTATCAGCAAATAATGAAGGAAATACCTATAGCAAAAGGCACACTTGCGGGCTGGCTCAAACATGTAAACCTTACTCATGAGCAAAATGCACTACTACTTAGCAATATTGAGGCAAAACAGGGGATTGCTCGAGCAAAAGCAGCAGCTTCCAATAGAAAAAGAAGGGAAGAGAGGGACGCGGTGATGCGGGAAGCGGCCTATCAGAGCTATGTAAAGCTTAGCGCCGATCGTGATTTTATCATAGGTCTGACGTTGTATTGGGCGGAAGGTACCAAAAAGGATGTGACCTGGAGCTTTATTAACTCAGATCCTGCAATGGTGCAGTTTATGTATAAATGGACGATTAGATACCTCGAGGTTGCTCCAGAACGTATCAAAGTGCGCCTCTTTATACATATGCCATACAAAGATGAGAATCTTGAGTTATTTTGGGCACAATTGTTGGGTATAGAGGAGCCCAGTATGCAAAAGACCATATATAAGCCTACAGCTCATATTGTAAAGAAAAACCATTCATACAAAGGATGCGTGCGTATATACGTTACTGGTATTAAGCATCTAAAAACCACTATCTACTGGAAAGATGCTCTAGTAAATAGCCTCCAAATATAGTATAACTATCCGTATTGCACCCGTGGTGAAATGGATATCACGCCACTCTTCGGAAGTGGTTTTCCAGATTCGAGTTCTGGCGGGTGCACACTGGAATTGATTTTAATTCCAAAAAGGGTATACTTTGCAAGTACCATTTCGATAGAGATATTGACGCGATCATAGTTTAGTGGTAGAACGTCTCGTTGCCAACGAGAGGGCTGGGTTTCGATTACCCATGGTCGCACAAAGAGAAGATACTACGCAAAAAAGACCCCGTGAGATAGTGCTGGCGCAGCATCTCACGGGGTCTTTTTTGCTTTCTGACCGATAGTCTCATAGACAAATCATGTCGAATATGGGGATAAAACCGTTGATAATCAACGAAACTGGGGATAACTCGGGGTAAAAGTGGGATAATGGACGACTTTTAGACTACACTGTCTGTATGATCCGTGTCTTTACTTCACCGACCCAAGCCCTTGGAGCAAAAGGGGAGGAGGCAGCTGTAGAGTGGCTTGCAGAGCAAGGGTTCAAGGTAGTGGAGCGCAATGCGGCTGGGAAGTATGGCGAGATCGATATAGTGGCAAAGAAGGGGAAGGTCTGGCACTTCTTTGAGGTAAAGGCAGGGAAGGCTGGTAGCTGGTTTAATCCAGCCGAAAACCTCACTCCTGCCAAGCTCAAGAAATTCCTCCTGACCGTGGAGCACTACGCGGCACGCCGCCGGATCGGGGAGTATCAGGTACAGGGGATAGTGGTGCGTTTGGGTGAAAAAGGGGACGTAGACAGTATCGAATCCATCGAACTTACCTAAGTGCTTTATTTGCTCGAGATTTTCTGCTAGTATGCTCTTACTCGACGGGCTATCGTACAGTGGTAGTATTTGCCCATGGGGTGGGTAAGGCTTGGGTTCGATTCCCAATAGCCCGACAAGGCTAAAGAAGCAAACTGCTTTGCTTCTGTTGGGAATCGAAAAGTGCGAATATACGAAGTATGAGCACTCGGCCCGAAGGGGATTCCCAATAGCCCGACAACAGGGAGATACCATACAAATCAATATCGGGCTGTAGTATATCGGTAGTATCCATGTTTTGGGAACATGAGGGCTGGGTTCGATTCCCAGCAGCCCGACAATGAAAACGAAGTTTTCATGGCTGAAAAAAGCAAACTGCTTTGCTTTTTGCCTGGGAATCGAACGCCGGAAGTATGTCCGACAGGACAACTGAGGCGGTGCCCAGACCTGTGCGTAGCAACAGAGTCGCGGGCGATTCCTATTGCGCCTATCTGAAAATTTAGTAGTATAGAGAGATTGCGGGATTAGTTTAATGGTAGAACATCAGTTTTCCAAACTGAGAGCAGGAGTCCGATTCCCCTATCCCGCACCGCTGCAAAAATACTCACCGTGTGTGAGTATTTTTGTTCTATTCTTATAGATAATATCGTATACTTATATGCATGAAGTATTTTCGAGCACTTACGCTCGCACTTGTCGTAGTATTTGTCGGCACCACGTATGCGCATGCCGGTACGATCGATCCGCGCGGGGTGGGCAACTGGAAGGCCATCTTTGAAAACGCAGCTCTCAGCAGTACACCGACACTGAATTTTGGAAAATTTACGACACAGTCCGCATACAACATCACCGTTAGTGATACCGAACTTCGCGGGTATGCATGGGGAGAAGGTGTGGGATGGATCGTGATGAACTGCGCAGACACCACGAGTGGATGCTCTGGCACCAATGGCAACTTCAAAGTTGCAAATGATGGAAATGGCAATCTCAGCGGCTATGCATGGGGAGAAAATACTGGCTGGATCAACTTCGGTCCCTTTACCAACCCTGCAATTTCCACTGTCAAAATCACCAGCGGATTTTTTGGGGGTCCAAGTGGAAGCAATACTCCAGGCTATGCATGGGCGCAAAACTACGGCTGGATCAAGTTTGACTGCGCGAGCCCAAGCAGCTGCGTGGAGACGGATTGGGGGACTTCGACACCTTCGTGTAGTGATGGTATTCAAAATCAGGGAGAGACAGGGGTAGATACCGGTGGACCATGTGGAGGCGGTGGACCGAGCGGGGGACTGGCACAGTGTCGTGATGGTAAAGATAACGATGGCGACGGGTTGGTAGATCGACTGGACCCAGGGTGTCACACGGATTTTAATCCTGCCAATGATCTGTCGTATACGCCCAACGATCCAAGTGAAACCAACTATCAGTGCAGCGATGGCATCGACAATGACAATGACCGACTCATTGACTATACAGAAGATCCAGGGTGTGCAGGCAACCCCAACAGCGATAGCGAGGTCAATACTATAGGAGACCCTACGATCTTTGTCTGCAGTGACGGACTTGATAATGACAATGACGGGCTCTTTGACTACCAGCAGGATCCCGGCTGCAATGGCAATCCGTTGGGAGATAGCGAAGTGAATACAAATGATCCGACAGAATACATATGTAGCAATGGAAATGATGATGACAATGATGGCCTGATCGACTGGCCAGCAGATCCGGGTTGTGTAAGTGCTTTTGATATGACCGAAGAAAACGCGGGTACTCCGCCCGGAGATCCGACGCCATCATGTCGAGATGGAGTACAAAACCAAGGAGAGACGGGCATCGATACGGGAGGTCCGTGCGGGGGTGGAAATCCGCCAAGTCTTTGTGATCAGTTTCCTACGTTTCCCACATGTGTGCCACCAGGTCCTGGCAATCCAGGAGGTCCAAGTACACCCGTGATCCCCACTACGCCCGGAAATCCCGTGGTCACCTTTCTCACATGGCTAGGACTCAGTCTACCTATCGCAAGCGCAATCGTTTCGTTTGTCGTAAGCAACCCGATCGCGCTCAAAGATATTCCGCTTCTTTTGGCACAACTCTGGAACTCGATTCTCATCGCACTCGGATGGAAAGAGCGCAAAAAGCCATGGGGTGTCGTCTACGACTCAGTGACCAAGCAGCCGATCGATCCAGCGTATGTGGTACTCATGGATATGCAGGGAAATGAAATCGCAACGGCAATCACTGACATGAACGGACGCTACGGCTTTGCAGTGGACCCTGGTACGTACAGGATCGTAGTAAACAAGACCAACTACCAGTTCCCTTCCACCAAGCTTGCGGGCAAGACTGATGACGGACTCTACGATGAGCTGTACTTTGGAGGAGATGTGGTCGTGAGCAAACAAGGCGAGATCATCACCAAAAACATCCCGCTCGATGCCCTCGCCTTTGACTGGAATGAATACACCAAGGCACACCATGGCACCTACACCATGAAACTCGCCTTCTATCGTACGGCCGACATCGTTCTATACCACCTTTCGCGTATCCTCTTTATGCTCGGCTTTGCGTATTCGATCTACGCATTCCTCTTTTCACCAATAGTCTTTAATGCGATCATTCTCGCTCTGTATATCAGCATGGCATTTGTCCAGATGTTTGCGCCAGGATTTCACAAGAAGGGATCGGTGCTTGGAAAGCAGGACAAGAAGCCGCTGCCATTCTCCGTCGTGCGCATCATTTCTGCGGTGACGAGTCAAGAAGTGGCGCACAAAGTAGCAGACCGCGTCGGCAACTACTACGGCCTCATCCAAAACGGCCTCTATACCTTCACCGTCGATACCAAGAAGCAGTTTGAAGAAGGCTACGACAAGCATCCGGTAGACAAGTACGTCAAGGTAAAGAAAGGATATCTCAAGGAAACGTTTAAGGTATAAAAAGAAAATCACCTCTCATCTCGAGAGGTGATTTTGAGTTGAAGGTATGCGAAAACTTATTTGGCCAGCGTGTTGATCTTTTCGATCACATCTGAGAGGGTGAAGTTGGACTTGACCATAAATGCCGCCGCGCCTGCATCCATGACGCGCTTCATCTCAATCTCGTCGGAGAGGTTTGAAAAGACGATGACCGGGACAGCCTTTACCTTTTCGTCTGCCTTAAATTTCTTGAGGAGCTCAAAGCCGTCGACGTCGGGGAGCATAAGGTCAAGGAGGATGACGTCAGGAATCTGAGCTGCAAGCGCCGCATCGACTTCTGCACCAGTCACAGCAGTGGCAACCGCAAAGCCTTCGTGGGTAAACTTTGAACTTTCGAGATTTTTCAAAAATGAATCGTCTTCAATAATCAGGATATTTTTCATACCAAAGCAGTATAGCGCAAACGCCCCAAATGGCTAGCCGAGGGGGAGGGTAAGGGTAAAGATCGTCCCTGTCTGGTCGCTGCTGGCAAAGGTCAGCGTCCCACTATGTCGCTCGACGATATGCTTGCTGGCGTAGAGGCCGAGTCCTACTCCTACATAAGTATCTCTGGAGCTTGATGCCCTAAAGAATTTCTCAAAGATGCGCGATTGCTCGCTCTGTGGAATGATCACGCCCCGATCTGCTACGGAGAGCACTGCCTTGGTGTCTACAACCTCAAGGGTAATAGCGATGTCGGTGTCGGGATTGCCGTATTTGATGGCGTTTTCGAAGAGGTTGTGTACGACAATGCGAAGCTTATCAATGTCTCCAATCACGATCACGGGTGCTCCGGGGGCAGTGTAGCGGATATGCATGCCCTTGCTGGCTGCTTCGCTCGTGAAGTCTTTGATGGATTCTTCGACAAGGGTAGAGAGTGATACGGGCACTGACGCATATGGTACGGTCGAGCCGTCAGACTTGATCACAGTCATAGTGTCGTTGATGAGCGTGATCATGCGCTCATTGCTTGTATTGGCTTGGGTGAGCATTGCGGCCTGAGTCTCGCTGAGCGCGCCAAAGTCCCCATCAAGGAGCATCTTAAACAGCCACTTCATAGCAGTCAGAGATGTGCGCAGCTCATGTGCGGAGACAAGGAAAAAGTCGATCTTTTCTTGGGAGCTGTCAGGCATGGATAGGGGAAGTATACCTCCCCACCGTCTTTTTATAAACATACTATGTATGCGCAGCAGTTACTTTGGTGGGGAGGGTTGAGGGGGAGATTATTTTGAAGCAAGGGTTCCTGTCTGGAGTTCTTGGTCTGATATATCGTATGTTTTCTCTTGGTTTTCAGCAAATTCGGCTGCTTTTTGTTCCAATATCTCAAGACCTTTTGCTTGTGTGATAGTAGTCGTACCCGCATTAAAGACATCTTGTATAGTGCCCTGTGAAGGATCGGCAGGATCAATAGGGGCGTCAAGATCAAGGATCACACGCTTGCCATTGGGACCTTGGTCTCCGCCAAAAATGATTGCAACTGTCCGTTCTTCGTTCCAGCCATTTTTTTCGGCAAGGTTAGTTTTGCGATCCATTTTGAACATTCGTCCGACCGCTTTGCCATTGAAGAAAAGCACCTGTTCATCTCTTCCAAATGCTTGGAATGGATCAAATGACTCGTTAGTTTTTTGGGTCTCAGGCTGCGTGTATACAACGTCGACATACTGTTCCAGTTCTTTGGCGACTTCTGGCGTCACGTAGCCCTTATCGAGAAGCTCTTGTGGAGATATACCACTTTTAACTTTTGTGATCATTTCTTGCATATAACTTTCGGGATCAGCTTTCGGGGTACCTCCTTTTGCTTTTTCGAGGGTGCCACTTGTCTTTTTTGCATAGAAAGTTTTATCACCCTCAGTTCCCAATTTTTTGTAACTAGGATCAGTTGGAGCTTGGTCTACCTTTCGTGCACTTTTGGTATCAACCGTTTGTTCTTGTTTAGGTTTTTTAGGGTCTTCGTTTTTAGTATTTTTTCCTCCTTCAGCCTTTGCACCAAAAAGTCCAGTAAGGAACATTGCGGCTGTTACACCCCATTTTTTAAACCCTGTAGCTTTTTTCCTTTCGGGAATGTTTTTGTATGCGGGATCAGGAGTAAAAGTTTCTACGGTAGCATTTCTCTTATTTGTAGTAGAAATAATTTCGTCTCGAGCCGTAGTATCTGGATTTATAAAACTATTTTTAATTTCAGCAATTTTTTCTTGAACTTCTGGGGAGATTTTATATCCTATTTCTCCGGCGCGCTCTTTGGTGTCATGGATCAATTGGTTTTCAATAGTTTTGCCGTCTATTGATTCGAGTTTTTCAGAATCTTTAAATCTTTCAACCTCAACAGTACTCAGATTTTCGTCTTTATCTTCTTTTGGTGGCCATTTATCTACTGACATAGTGGTTTGATAATTACTTAATAAGTAATCCAACTATACCACAGGCTACTGATACCTCGCCATGATTTCAGCTTCGACTTCGGCTCGGGGGCGGCCGTATTTGAGGTAGGAGAGCTCTTTGAGCTTCTCGCCGACTTCGGGGTTGCCTTTGGGTGGGAAGGGGGTATGGGAGTTGAACGGCTTGGCAGGGACGCCCTGTACGAGCATCTTTATATAGCAATTGAGGTTTTCTTGTTTGATGATGTCGGCCGGAGTAAAGGTGGGGGCAAGTTGCTGCTCAAAGGCAGAGGCGTTTTCAGGACTTACACGGTGGATCGCCATAGAGCCGACGTTGCCAAAGACGGCGTTTTTGATGCCTTCTTCGAGCTGCTCGATGTACTGGTGCGCGACCGTCAGCGACAGGCGGTACTTGCGGGCTTCTGAGAGAATGGTCGAGATCGAGTCAGTCGTGACGTTTTGGAACTCGTCGATGTAGAGGTAGAAGTCGTTGACCTGGGCCTTGCCGACGATGTCCACCCGAGAGAGTGCTGCCATGGTGATCTTGCCCACAAGCAAGAGGCCGATGAGATTGGCATTGATATCTCCAAGTCGTCCCTTCGAGAGATTTACAAGCAAGATCTTTTTCTCATCCATGATCTGGCGGAAGTTGAGAACTGACTCTTGTTGGGCGACGACGGGGCGCATGATGTCGTTGGAGATAAAGACGTCAAACTTGTTTGTAATGTACGGCACAAAGTTTGCCAAGGCACTTTCGCCAGTCGTTTTCTCGGCATTGACCCAAAACTGCTTGATGATGGGGTTGGTGCACTTGCCAAGCTTCATATCTCTGAAGGCCTTGTCGGAGAGCACACGGCCGATCTCAAGGAGGGTCGAGCCAGAGCTTGGGTCTTCCATCACGAGCCCTGCGGCATTCCTGAAGTACTGCTCAAACATCGGTCCGCCTGCAACCTTCATATCAAAGAGCTTGTTAAAGATAGAGAGGAGTTCGTTGATGACAAATATCTTTTGCTCAGGAAATCTGGTGTCGTACTCGAGCATGTTGAGCCCCATGGGTCGCGCCGTGTATGCAGGATCAAAGTAGATGACGTCGTCGATGCGCTCTGGTGGGATGTTGGCGAGGATGTGCTCGATGTCGGTGCCGTGGGGGTCGATGAAGCAGACGCCGTCGCCGTTGTGGATGTCTTGGATGATCATATTCTTCAAGAACACGGTCTTTCCGGTACCGGTCTGTCCGATCACGTACATGTGGCGCATGCGGTCATCTCGCCCAAAGACGATGGGAGTTTCCTGACCGCGATAGGTGTTGGTACCGAGCGTGATGCCTGCAGTGTTGGTAAATACGGGAGCGGGAGCGCTTGCGGCAGAGGACTCGCGAAGCTCCGGTGCCGCGAGGAAGCCGACAGGGAAATGGAAGAGAGTGGCAAGCTCGTCGACGTTGAGCGCGAGCTGTTGATCGCGGTGCATCGTGCGAAAGGCAAAGTCGCGCACGAAGTCGTTGATGGAGCGGGTCTGTACGTCATTCCATGTGATCGAGTTTGAGTTGGGAAGGGTGAACTGCGCAAATGAGGCCTTCACGGCACTCATGATGGTGCTCGCACGGCCGATAGAGGCAGCAGCGGCAATGATGCGGATGCCAGCGGTGAGAGTCTGGGATTTGTTCTTGAGTGTTGCAAGCTCGATGCCGTGCGTGTCGATCGTCTTTTCTTCGCCTTCCTTTTTCTCTTTTGGTTTTTCAAAAAATGAAAGCAAGCCTTTGCCTACATCACGAAGGACGGACGACGTTGCGTCTTCGTACAAGTTCTTCACTGTTGCATCACCCTTTTGTGCGCCCTCGATGATCGTGGTGAGGAGCGCGTTGTTGACGCTCTTGTCTTTACTCACGACTATCTGGATCGCCGCGCCTTCGCCTGTCTGCTCAAGTTGTGAAAGAGAGCCAATAAGTGCTGCAAGCGGGTCGTGCTCAAAGTTTGCGTCAGTGTTGAGTGGAAAGATCGCGGGCTCGGCAAGGGATGCAACGCTTCCGACGATGCCCGCACCGCCCTCACCAAAGATGTTGTAGTCGTCCACGACTTCATCGATGACCGCAGTCGGGTAGTATGCGTGCACGAGGCGCTCAAAGGTAGTCTCATGTGCACTGGGTACTGATACATAGAGCGCAATGTCGCGGGTGTGGTGCTGGACGGCGAGCTCGAGGACATAGTAGTCGCTCTCGGTCTCGAGGGTGGCGAGCATGCCGGTATAAAACTGCTTCATCGCTTGGATAAATGTCTTGAACTCAGGCTTGTCGGCACCTGCCCCTGCAAGCGTCACCGCAAAGAGCGTGTGATGGAGCTCGCGTGCAAGCGTGCTGGTCTCTTTGAGGCCTGGGATCGCGCCAATCGAATGGAGGTACTGCACGAGAAATCGGTGGAAGTCATCGGTGAGGTGCGGGTTGTTCATCTTGCCGACGACATCAAGCGCGTTTTTCACACCTTTCTCAAGCATGAGCCCAAAGAGCTCTTCGATCTGGCGATCATGCGTTTCTGGTTTCAACCTGAGCACGATGCGCTCAGTTTCATGCGCGGGAAGCACGCGGGTTTCATGCAAGAAATCCTTTGCCTCGGCCTTGGCATACTGCTCGATGGTTGCGCGTGCAGCCTGCTCCTGTGTCTGGTTGGGGAAGTTTTGCGCGATGTATTCTCGATGCGACTGATTCCCGAGCCACTCGAGCTCTGCTTTCGGAGTTGCAAGCGTTTCTTTGGGTGCGAACATACTTATAAGTATACCGTTATATCAATCTATTTTCTAATACAAAAGCAAAAATCACTCCAAGTATAAGGAGTGATTTTTGAAAGAAGAAAGTTTACTACTTTACCGCATCCTTCAGTGCCTTTGCAGCTCTGAATTTGGGGACGCGGGTAGCGGCCACTTTGACTTGCTCACCAGTCTTGGGGTTGCGGGCCATGCGGGCAGCGCGAGCCTTGACTGAGAAGATACCGAGTCCTGCGATCGAGACTTCATCACCCTTTTTGAGGGTCTTGGTAATGCTGTCGATCATGCTTTCGACGACTTCTTCGGCCTGTACCTTGGTACCGCCGACGATCCCGTGTACGAGATCTACAAGTGCTTGTTTATTCATAGAAGAAAGAGGAGGTGATCCTCATACGCTAATAATATCGTTGTCAACACGCTTCAGCCAGGGGCCTTAGCTTTGGGCATTATATAGCAACGCCGTTTGGAAACGAAATATTGACTTTTACTTTAGAATATGATAAAATATATTAAAATAAAAATCCTATACGTTATGAATCTATTACAGATTTACCTCGACCGCGAAACTGAATTGTTTCTGCAAATTGTTTTTTCAATGATGATCTCTGTTTTTCCTGGTGTGCTTTCGTATATCTGGCACCAAAACAGGAAAATGAAGAAAATTTTAAAAGAAAAAACACTAGCCTTATAGAAGTAACAGTCTTTAAGCGACTTACCACCTCATTGAGGTGGTTTTGTTATACTTCAGATATATGGAAAAAGTTAGTCAAACACCCAAAGACCACAACGAATACTTTTATGGCAAAAAGCCCGAACCTG